>NZ_JBJIAB010000044.1:0-44638 GCF_045310795.1 Candidatus Clostridium helianthi | reverse complement strand
ATTAAGAAAAGAAATAGCTAATAGCATGAAAAACTAACTTTCTTATGTTATTAACTATATCTATGAATAATTCAGGTTAAATTATGAATTTTATTAATTAGAACTTATATATTCGTTAAAATATATTTATTTAAATTTAAATAGAATCTTATTTCTCCTCTGTAGCCAAGTATCTTTTAGAAATTTTCATATGATTAATATTTAAAAAATTTTAAATATACCATTAGTTTTCTTTATATTCCTGAATATAGACAGAATCACCATAACCGATGCACTAATCCATAAATTAATACCTTTTATAGCTTAAGTATTGGTTATAAATATATTAACAGATTAGTCTACAATTTCGAGCCACATGTTATTTACAATTATATAATTTTTACTTGCATAATATTTGAAATTATACTTCCTTACTTTTAACAAGTATATCTCCAGTTTTTAATTCGTTATTACATTTTACTGTAAAAATCATTTGTGGACGATTCGCACTTTCTATGATTTCCCCATTTTCTTTTCTCATATCTTCGAGCTTTATAAGTTTATTCTCTCCTAATATAGCTAACACTTCCACAAAATCTCCATTATAAACTTTATTTCTTTGCTGAATGGTTGCAATATGCATCTCTCTATTATAGTCCTTAACTATCCCTACCATATCATAATTATGTATATATGCTGAGGTTTCATAATTTTGTCTTACTTCTTCATCAAAATAAAAACCAGTTGTATATGGCCTGTGACTAGGCTTTTCCAGTTCTTTCATCCATCTTGGATCATATTTATAATTCTTAGGATCTTCAATATATTTATCAATAGCCTGCCTATACGCCTTTACTACAGATGCTACATAATATGCGCTCTTCATTCTACCTTCGATTTTAAGAGAATTTATACCAGCTTCAATAAGTTCTGGGACATGCTCTATCATGCATAAGTCCTTTGAATTCATAAAGTACATTCCATTATCACTTTCATTAACTTTGTCATAATTCCCTTGTTCTTTTTCTTCATAAAGATGATATTTAAATCTGCAAGGCTGTGTACATGTTCCTCTGTTAGAATCTCTGCCTGTTATGTAATTTGATAATAAACATTTACCTGAAATCCCCATACACATTGCTCCATGAACAAAAGCTTCTATATCACAGGTTTCTGGTAGTTCTTTTCTCATTGTCTTTAACTCTTCAAGGCTCATCTCTCTTGCTGCTACAATTCTTTTAACTCCAGCCTTATGCCAAAATAAAGCTGATTTATAATTTAAATTGCTGGCCTGAGTACTTAAATGTATTTCAAGATCTGGTGCAACAGCCCTAGCTATGCTAAAAATACCCGGATCAGCAATAAGTACTGCATCCACACCTATTTCATATAGTTCAGCTATATATTCTTCAATGCCAACTAAATCATCATTATGTGGAATTATGTTTAATGTAACATGAACCTTTCTTCCTCTTGAATGTGCATATTCAAGTCCTTCTTTTAATTCTTCTATTGTAAAATTATCTGCTGATGCTCTTAAGTTTAATTTACTTCCACCAAGATATACTGCATCAGCTCCAAAATTTATAGCTGTCTTAAGTTTCTCCAAATTTCCTGCTGGTGCTAAAAGTTCTGGCTTATTCATATTTGTTTTCTCCTTATCTCTTATGAAACTACTATCTGTACTAGTACATTTCTATTCTTCTATTTTAAGTATTATTAGAGCTAAAACTAACACAATTGCTGCATACCATATAGCATTTTCACCAAATTTTAGTGTTAATATCCCGCCACCAAAAGCTCCAAATATAAATGAAAAAATTATTATGAAGTAGCGTATTGCTTTAATAGCTTCGTTTATATCTTTTTGTGTAACAGCAATATAGGCTGTTTGAGAAGCTGAACGCAAATTGCCTGTTGACATAGTCGTAGCATATGGAGAATCAACAAGCTTACGGAATGAAGATACTTGTATAGATGCAACAAAGGAAATTATAACTGTCACAACAATATTAGAAATATTATTTGGTATAAACCCAATAATAATAATAGTTAAAATTTCAATAATCAAAACTATTTGTGTCTAGTCTGTTAAAAATAACTTTGCCGAATATTTTTTTATTGATTCAACTGTAATTACTCCAGTTATACAAGCCAATATAGGTGGAATATGTAATATTGCCTCTTTAAATTGACCATTAGCAGCACATGTTCCAAGTAGTACAATATTTCCCGTTTGTGCATTAGCAAAAACTCCATCTTGCCCAACAAATGTATAGGCGTCTAAAAAACCACCAACGATTGCAAGAAGTATACCTAATCTAACAGATTCATGAATTTTATGGTTAGAATGTAGACTTCTTTTTTACTTATTATGTTACTAATTTTGCTTTCCAACCATTGCAACCTCCTATGAATTACAAATTTCCGAGTAAACTTCTGCTCTTCTTAAGCTCATATATGGTTTCTCATTTCTAGATTTAGCTGATTCATTTATATCAATGTCAGCATAAATTAACTGTTCCCTATCATCTGCCTTGATTACTATATCCCCATTTGGGTCTACTACTATGGATTGTCCTGCAAAATCCATATCATCCTCTTTACCGGCTCTATTGCACATAGCTGTAAAAACGCTATTTTGCATTGAAGGAATTCTCACTTCCCATTCAAACATTTCTAAAGGCTCACTTTTTACATTAGCAGTAGGTATTATTATAATATCAGCTCCTTCTAAAGCACATACTCTAAAACTCTCTGGTAAATGCCTGTCAAAGCAGACTATAATTCCAATTTTCCCCATTGGCGTATCATAAACTTTAAATCCAGTATCAGATGGATGATAATAATCCTGTTCATAAAATTGATGACATTGAGCTATATGAACCATTTTTGAAGTACCTAATATTGTTCCATCACTATTAATAACTAATGATGCATCAAAACACTTTCCATTTTCTTTTAAGTATACATTAGGAATTGAGATTATTTTAAATTCTCTAGATTTTTCTTGGATTTTCTTAATTTTCTCATCTGTAATAGAAATAGCATAATTAGAAGCATCTAGCCCCTCGTACTGTGGAAAGAATGGGTTTAGCTGTAATTCTGGAAAACATATAAGTTGTGCTCCATTTTGTGCCGCAATCTCAATTAAGTTTAATGTTTTCTCTAAGTTTTTATCCGGATTTTCACTAATCTCCATTTGTGCCAAAGCAATCTTCATAAATATCACCTCCATTTTAGCTTAAATGCTAATAAATATCCTAATATTCTTAAGAATATTAGAATATTTATTGTTAAACATATTATCTTATTATTTTTTTAGAATGAGAATCTATTTATTATCTTCGAGAATACTAACACTTGCACTTGCACCAATTCTATTAGCGCCTGCATTTATCATATCCATAGCAGATTTTAAATCCTTTACTCCACCAGAAGCCTTAACTCCCATATCTGGTCCTACAACCTTTCTCATAAGTGCAACATCTTCCTTAACTGCTCCGCCAGTAGAGAATCCTGTTGAGGTTTTAACAAAATCAGCTCCTGCTTCTTTAGATATTTCACATATTTTAATTTTTTCTTCATCTGTTAAAAGACATGCTTCCATAATTACTTTAACTACTGCTTTTTTATTAGCTGCATCTACAACAGCTTTTATGTCTTCTTTAACTAACTCATAATTCTTTTCTTTCAAAGCGCCTACATTTATAACTGTATCTACTTCATTTGCACCATTTTCTATTGCCTGCTTTGTTTCAAAAGCTTTAACTTCTTTAGTGGTAGCTCCAAGTGGGAATCCAATAACTACACATGTGCTGACACCTGATCCTTTAAGTTCTTTACTTACAATTGCAGCATTGCACGCATTTACACAAACTGAAGCAAAACCAAATTCCTTAGCTTCTCTACAGAATTTTTTAACTTCCTCAGTTGTTGCCTCTGGTTTTAATATTGTATGGTCTATGTATTTAGCTAAATTCATAATCTACTTCTCCTTGTTTTTTATTTTGTTCTAAACTAGTTATTCAAAATCAGCATATAAGTCTGGTCTTTCACTAATACTTTCTAGTGTAGAATATTTATCTACTAATTTTCTTATCTCAACCTCTTTATTTTCAATGAATTGCTCAAACTCTTCATAACCTGAATGAACTTTTAGAAAAGCTAAATCACCAAATAAATCAGGTATTTTCTTAGCAGCTATTTCTCCATATACTTCTCCAAACTTTGCTACACCAGGTCCGACTTTCCCATTAAATAATATAGCATATACTGGTATTAAGCCATCCTCAGTTCGTTTCTTCTTTCCAATAAGGCCAATAATACCTTTCTGAGGTTGTGCACATGAATTTTGACATCCTGAAATAAGTAATTGTGGAAGTGCATTTTTTATTTCAAAAGACTCATGTTTGAAGGTTTCAATTATCGCCTTAAGCAATCCTTGAGAATTATTTATTCCAAACTTACAGATTTTAGGTCCGGCGCAAACCACTGAGTTATCTATATTAAATCTAGAAGAAAAATCTGATGTAAGATCAATTAATCTTTCTGCATCAGCTTCTTTTAAATCTCTAACAAAAAATCCTTGTGTCATTGTTAATCTTATAGATACTTTGTAATCCAAGGTTTCTAAAAAATCTAATATACTATCTAAATTTTTAGTAGCCATATTTCCACTTTGCTCATGAATATATACTGAATAATATCCATATTGTTTTTGGACTATCATTCTATTTTTATACTCTTTATCCAATTGTGTTTTATTATAGGTATTTGTAACCTCTAAGTTTTTTACATTATTTTCTATATTAAGAGTTAAATCTTTTTCCGCTCTAACTTTTTCAAGCTCAATCTTAAACATTTCTCTAAAAGCTTCTTCACCTAATCTTTGTAGCACAAATCTCAATCTAGCTTTGTGCCTATTTGTCCTATCTCCTTCTCTTTCAAAGATTTGCTTCATAGCTTGTACATAATACAATGCCTCATTATGATCAATAAAATCTTCAAGCTTTATACCTACTCTTGGTCCGCCACCAAGTCCTCCAGCGCCGTATACCTCAAAGCCTCTTTTTCCATCAACTATTTTTGCTATAAATCCTATGTCTGTAATAGTCGCATTAACAGTATCTTTTACACTATTTGAAAAGGCTATCTTATATTTTCTAGGTAATTTAAGATTTTTAGGATCTTCCATCATATAATTTGCAACTGCCTTCATATATGGCGTAACATCAAAGACTTCATCTACTGCTACACCTGAAAGAGGAGAGCATGCAACATTTCTTATACCATCTCCTCCAGCAGCTTTTGTAGTTAAGTCGGCTTTTATTAACTCTTCTAAAACATTATTTAAATCATCTATTTTTACAGAATGAAACTGCACATCCTGTCTTGTTGTAAAACGAATTTGATTTTCTCCATATTTCTTTGCAATTTTGCTTATTGCCCTTAATTGATCTATTGTTATACATCCACCTGGAATTCTTGGTCTAATCATATACGTCTCTGTCAGCCTTTCTTTATATATTCCCATAATAGAGCTAAATGATTTAAGATTTTCTATTTTACCTTCATTGTATAATCGTAAATTCTCTTTAAATTCATCTATACTTTTTAAAATTTCTTCAGTGATTGTTAGCACTGGTGCAGCTTTAACTGCAGCTTCAATTACAGTTTTATTTGTATTAGACATGTAAATCACTCCCCAATTTTTTAGATATTGCTTTTACTACAAGTTATTATCCTTGTATTCATATTAGTATAGTGCGAATTATATATCAACAAATAAAATATCTATCTGTGCTAGTACAGATTTTAAAACCAAAATCTATTCACTACATTTTACAGCCAATTTTTTCTCCCATAAAAACTTGAGTTTCAAATCCTCTCTGAGTTTGATCTACTATTTCTTTATCAATTTTCACTTTATCTTTTTGGAACATTATCACTATTGTAGATCCTCCAAATTTGAAATATCCTTTTTCATCACCTCTATTTACAGGCACTTTAGGTTTATAAGTTTGTATTATTGATCCAACACAAGTTGCACCAACCTCAATATATAGAACTCGCCCAAAATTTTCAGTATCGAAAACACTCCACTGTCTCTCATTTCTGCAATAAATTTCAGACACTTTACTTAATGCTATTGGATTTACAGAATAATAATTTCCTTTTATTCTAAAACTTTCTCTACACATTCCATTATCTATAAAATGATATCTATGATAATCTGTAGGACAAAGTCTTAAAATCAAACAACTTCCTTCTGAAAATTCTTTAGAAATAACTTCATTATCAATGAGTTCATTAAGTTTATATACACCACCTTTAATGTGAACGATTTTATCTAAGTTAATATTCTCATAAGCTGTTATCTTCCCATCTCCTGGTGATATTAGTGACTCACAAGCCGAATCTATTAGCCTAGCTTCTTTCTTTAACTTCCTTGAAAAAAAATCATTAAAAGATTTAAACTCATTTATTTTCTTTTCAAACATTGAAGTATCTATATTAAACTCATTAACAAATGAAGTAATTTTCTTGCTGCTTAGCTTACTATCACAAAAATATCCATAAGCTTTTGAAAAAAACTTCTTTTTAATTATTATTTCCAGCAAGCTCATTCCAACAGGTGAAGAATACATCCATTTGAGATACTTATCCCCTGCAATTTTTTCAATTTCATATTTCTTGTCTTTTCTATTATAGTACTCAATCATATCCAATCACTCCCAAACTTTCTTAAGTCACATGAACGAAAATACCATGTCAAAATGCATAATCAAATCATTTTTAATCTGGAACCAAGTTCTTTTGAAACAGTTCTTCCTATAGAACTTATTTTCCCAGTAATACAGTTCCAACATTGATTTGGCGTTTCATTTATACATATCTTTCCAGGATAAATTGCATATAATTTTCTATATTCTCCTTCTGTAATATTCGGCATAACAACATTGGCTCCACTTGAAAGTGCAATTATTCTGCCATTTCTATTTAAACTTTCCATTGCAGTTGTAGCAGGTATATTTACATTTGGTAGCAAAAGCCTAACTAAAGCCATTACCTTTATACTCAATGTAAAATTATCTGCTTTAAAATTACTTAAAGGTGTATTTTCATTTGGAATAAATGGACCTAAACCAATCATGTCTGCATCTATTTCTTTAAAGAATAGTATATCATCAGCTATAGATTCTATAGTTTGATTAGGCAGGCCATTCAAATTACCAGTACCAACTTCATATCCTAATTCTTTTAAATCTCTAAGGCATCTTTTCCTTTCATCATGACTCATTCCTGGGTCTAAATATTCATACAACTCCTTATCAGTAGTTTCTATTCTAATTAAATATCTATCTGCTCCTGCTTCCTTGTAAGCTTTATATTCTTCCAATGTTTTCTCGCCCAAACTTAAAGTAACTGCTACTCCCATTCTCTTTATATTTGATATTATATTTGTAAGGATATCTACTGTATAATACAAATCTTCTCCTGACTGCAAAACAATGCTCTTATATCCGTATCCAACAGCCTTCTTAGCTAAGTCAATTATTTCATCAGGCATTAATCTGTATCTTTTAATATTTCCATTAGACTTTCTTAATCCGCAATATAAGCAATCACGTCTGCATATATTTGAAAATTCAATAATACCTCTTAAATGAACTTCATCCCCTACATATTTCTTTCTTACCCTATTGGCAGCTTCAAAAAGTGCTTCATCAATACTACTATCCTTAAGTATATTTACTAATTCTTTCTTACTTAAATTATGACTTTTCTCAGCTTTTTCAATCAGCTTTATATTCATAGATATCACTCCTAAAACAATAAACTATACTCCATTTTATAATTAACACTTTATAATAGGAATATTTAAATATCAAGAAATAAAATAATCATCTGTACTAGTATAAAAGATACCACTTGTTGTAAATGTTCCGAAGTATTATTCATTAATTTTATTATTTGAAGGTATATCTCGTTACAAATAACTATTATAATTTTAAAATATATACACAAAACTCTCTTTTGTACTAGCACAGAAGAGACTTTTTTATGTTGAAATAGATTAAGTTGTGACATAAAATATAAACACCCCCACCCAGGGTGAGTATTTATCCCCAAATCTATTCTTTAAGAAACTAAACTGATAATAAATAAAATGTTTAATTGAGATAGGAGTGAAAATATGAACAATAACATTTTAGAAGTTAAAAATTTAAAAAAGACTTTTCATGTGAAAAATGGGCATAAATTTGAGGCTGTAAAAGATATCAGCTTTGATGTGAAACGCGGCGAGGTATTTGGCTTTTTAGGTCCAAATGGTGCAGGTAAAAGCACAACAATAAGTATGTTAACTACGCAAAGAACCGCTACTGCTGGAGAAATAATACTCGATGGAAAATCTTTAATTAAAAATCCAGTTGAAGCACGAAGAAAGATTGGTGTTGTTGCGCAGCACAACAATTTGGAGAGAGGATTAACAGCAAGAGAAAATCTCATCTACCATGCAAAATACTTTGGAATGGAAACAAAAACAGCAAATAAAAAAGCAGATGAATATCTTGAAAAATTCGGTCTTGCAGACAGACAGCATGATTATGTTAGAAGCTATTCCGGCGGTATGGCACAAAGACTAAAAATTGCTAGGTCAATGATCCATATTCCCGAAATACTTTTTTTAGACGAACCAACAACAGGACTAGACCCTATCTATAGAGCTATTTTGTGGGAACAAATGACTGCCCTTAACAAGACTGCTGGCACAACAATATTTCTTACTACCCACTACATGGAGGAACCAGAACAACTTTGCCAGCGTATCGCTATTGTAGATCAAGGAGAACTGAAAGCACTTGGTACTTCAGCTGAACTTAAGGAAATGATTCCTTCCAACAACATTGTATCTATGAAATTATCTGACTTGAATGCAAGTTATGTGGAAACGGCAAAAACATTACCAGGTGTAAAAAAAGCTGCCATTCAAAATGGATTGCTTTTACTTTATATGAATGATGCACAACCAGATTTCAACTACTTAATCAACTGGACCAAACAGCAAAATACAACCTTACAAAATATCAGCTTGAGTTCCAGCACATTAGATGATGTTTTCATTCATTTAACAGGAAAGGAGATCATAAATCATGAAAACAAATAATAAAGAAAAAGATATAACATTTACAGCTTTTAACGCCATGGTTAAGCGTGACCTTATCATTCAACTGAGAGATAAATGGGAATTTGTTTTCCGAGTAGCAATGCTACCATTTATTTTGATATTAACCTATGGATATGTCCTTCCGAGAATAGGATTACTTCCAGAAAACTTTCCAAATAGAATGTTTTCTGGAATGATAGGAATGAGTATGCTTATTACAGGCATTCATGGTACAGCTATTCCATTCACTATGGATTTTAATAACTTACGTGAAATAGAAGACCGATTGCTAGCTCCTGTGCATGTTAATATAATCGCTTTAGCAAAAATGGTAGTAGGTATTATTGAATCTTTTATAGGTGGTGTAATTGTTTTACCTATATCTCTCATTTTTATGGGAAATGCTCTTGATATTGTTGTCACACCAAAACAGATTCTTATGCTTATTCCTATATTGATTTTAATTTCAATTGCATCAGCATGTTTGGGTCTTTTAGTTGGTACCATTATTAAACCTATGCAAATTGCTGCCATGTTTCCTGGATTTTTAATGCCTGTTGTGTTTTTAGGTACTATCTTCTTTTCTTGGGGAGACCTTTCCGCAACACCAATAATTCAGAAAATTGTACTTGTGAATCCTCTTGTGTATGCAAATGAAGCCTTAAGATCAATTCTTACACCAAATATTACTCATATGCCTATGATATACAGTATTGTTGGCTTGATAATAAGTATTTTTATTATGGGATATTGGGGCGGAAATAGATTTACAAAAATGGCAACCGGTGCGAAGTAATGTATATTATTTAATGTATTTCACTAGTAAAAGTTATAATATTTGAATGGTGAAAAATCAATTTTCATATATAAAAGGCGCAAAACTGCGCCTTTTGTTTTTTTATTCTTCATTATCTACTGATAAATTAATTTCTTCGTATGTTATAACATTATCTTTTTGTTCTACCCAAACCTTGTGTGAAATAAAAATATCTTTTGATGCTTTAGAAATACTCCTCATTTCACATACTTTTAAGAATCTAATTAATTCTTTAATATTCATAATAACTACCTCCACGCATTAAAAAAATTATAAAAAATAGCTGCTAAACATATTTCAGAATAGACAGCCATTGTCAAATATCAAATTATTTTATTGAATTGCATATATATTGAATTTCATTCAGTTGTTTTTCTAAAGAATAAATAATTGTATCATCATCCTCTGATTCTACACCATTGTATTCCAATGTAACTATATTGGGATTTGTATAATTTAAAACCCATTCTAACAATTTGTAATCTTCATTTTCCATGGTTTGATGTGTATCGGATATAAAACCATCTTTATCATAGCCAGAACCATTTACATGAATTTCTACAACACGATTAAGTGGTAACTCTCGAATATAATCATGAATATTCCAACCATGATGTTGCGCAGTAATCTTTGCATGGGTAAGATCAAGTAAAAATGATACATCATTATCTGTAAGCAATCGACTAATTTGTTCTGGCATAATATAAGGATAATGATCAATCGGCAATACACGTTCTTTCGGCAAATCATGAATATTTTCAAGTAATAATGGTACTGTTAAGTTGTTTTTAAAAATCTGAATCTGTTTCGACATATGTTCATATATATTTTCATCAGTCATGCCAGGATACATATCTGAATTTTTTATTGCAAGATGAATGCCATAATGTGGAGAATTGCACTTTCTTATGAGATTATTTGCAAAATTAAAATCTATAATTTCTATATTTTTCATTCCCGTGCGCTCAAAATATCCTAGACCATGAAGTAGAATTGGTCGCATTGAACGCATATTTGAAAACTGTTCATTAAAAGTCCCATATACACCAGACTTAATATAATCTATATTAACACTGTCTTTTTCAATAAGAAATTTCAAAGCCTTTGACCAACTACATCCAATATACATATTTTACATCTCTCTCCCATTAAATCTTAACATGCTTATTTATTTTACTATAATATTTATCTCTAAATTATCCTTTAATAAATTAAATTAGTTTATTATAAAAACAAATGTTAACAACATGTTTTTATTTGTTTTCTTCTTCAAATTTCTTCATGAATTCAACTAATGCTTTAACCCCTTCTATTGGCATAGCATTATATATACTTGCTCTCATACCACCAACAGTTCTGTGTCCTTTTATATTTTCAAATCCTGCTGCTTTAGCTTCCTTTATAAATTTAGCATCTAATTCATTTCTTCCAGTTATAAAAGGTGCATTCATTAAAGAACGATCTTTCTTCACAACTGTTCCTTTAAACATTGTACTTGAATCAAGGTAATCATATAATATAGAAGCTTTTTCTTCATTAATCTTCTTCATTGCTTCGAGTCCACCCTTATTTTTAAGCCATTTAAATACTTTTCCACATATATATATTCCATATGCTGGTGGTGTATTATATAATGAATCATTATCTGAATGAATCCTATATTTTAACATGGTTGGAGTACCTGGCAATACATCATCTGTAATTAAATCTTCACGAATTATCACAATTACAACTCCAGCAGGCCCTACATTTTTTTGAGCTCCTGCATATATTAATCCATATTTTGATACATCTACAGGCTCTGATAAAAAATCTGATGACATATCAGCTACTAATATCTTATCTCCTGTTTGAGGAATATCATTATATTTAATTCCATGCACTGTTTCATTATGGCATATATAAACATAATCTGCATCATCAGAAATCTTTAAATTCTTTAAATCTGGTATATATGTGTAATTCTTATCTTCTGAAGAAGCTATAACGTTAACTTTTCCATATATCTCAGCTTCTGCTATTGCTTTTTTAGACCATTGCCCTGTTTTAATATAATCTGCAACCTTGTTTTTCATTAAATTCATTGGAATCATTGCAAATTGTTGTGATCCTCCACCTTGAAGAAATAATACTTTATACTTATCTGGTATACTCATTAGCTCTCTTAGTGTTTTTTCAGCTTCTGTAATAATCCCCTCAAAAGCCTTAGAACGATGACTCATTTCCATAACTGACATTCCTGTACCATTATAATCTAGCATTTCCTCCGCTGCTTCTTTTAGAACCTCTTCTGGCAGAACAGCTGGCCCTGCTGAAAAATTATAAACTCTTGACATTTAAAAGCCCCCCCTTTAGTAAAACAAGCCAGCTAACTGGCTATTTCAATGAAGATATGTTTCTATAAAATATGCTTCATTTATAATTAATAATTTATATTACTACAATGTAAATATCAAGAAATAAAATCATCATCTGTACTAGTATAGAAATTAATTCTAATCTATAAAAGACGCAGAATTTCTGCGCCTTTTGCCTATCAATAAATTAATTATTATTGGTTTTCACTTAAATTTCTACTGCTATATTAAATGCTGAGAATGTTGCATTCATTATATTCTTTGGAGTATCGCAGTCACCAGCGATAAATGTATCTAATGGCATTTCAGCTGCAATTTCTTTATATAATGAATTATCTGCCTTAAGTCCAAGAGCAATAACTGAAGTATCAGCTTCAAGAGTGCTTATATTCCCTTCCTTATCTTCTATAAGAACACCTTTATCATTAAATTCCTTAATTTTGCTGTTTCCAACAAACTTGACACCAGCTTTTTTAACTTCATCAAGCACAGAGTAACGAATAATATAGAACATACTCTTACAAAAATCTTCTTCAGGAATCATATCTACTACAGTAACATCTTTTCCTTGTCTAGCTAAAGCTAATGCTGATTCAACACCAGTTAAACCACCACCACAGACAACAACCTTTTGTCCTACTTGAGCTTGTCCATTATCAACATCACAAACATCTTTAACATTGTCATTATTTATACCCTGAATATTAGGTTTAAAGAATGTAGCTCCTGTTGCTACTATAACAGCATCTGGTTTTTCTTTAATAATCATTTCTTTAGTTGCTTCTGTATTTAATCTAATATTTGCGCCACATTCTTCTGTTTGGCGAACAATCCAGTTTTTATAATTACGTAATTCTTGTTTGAATGGTAGAACACTAGCATCATGAAGTAATCCTCCAAGTTTGTTCCCTTTTTCAATTATTGTTACATTATGTCCACGTTCAGTTAATGTTAGAGCTGCCTGCATTCCAGCAGGACCACTGCCTATAACATATACGTTCTTTTTGACCTCTGCCTTAGGAATATTTCTATAACGATGCTCACGTCCAATCTTTGGATTAACTGAACATCTTAATGGCATACCATGGTATATAGCCCCACATCCATCCATACATCTTATACATGGACGAGTCTTATATTCTTGACCTCTTACTGCATTTTCAATCATATTAGGACCAGCCATGAAAGAACGACACATACCAACAATATCAGCTTTGCCTTCAGCAAGAATTTGTTCTGCTTCCTCAATAGTATATATATTACCTACAACTGATACTGGTATGGAAACTACTTCTTTTATTCTTCTTGAATATTCTACATTAATCATATGTGGTTGTAAGTATGAAGGACATAGCCACATAACACCTGTTTCATTAAATACGTTTCCTCTTGAAACATCAATACAGTTTACATATTTTTGAACTTCTTGTGCATAGATTAAAGTTTCTTCAAACTCAAGACCACCAGGAGTCATTTCATTTGCACTCATACGAATTTCAAGAGGATAATCTGGCCCTACAGCATCACGAATTGCCTTTATTACTTCTAATGGGTATTTCATACGGTTTTCAAAGGATCCTCCATATTCATCAGTACGAACATTGCTTACTGGTGATAAGAATTGTCCGAGCAAATTATTATGAGCACTATGGATCATAACCATATCAAAACCAGCATTTTTACAACGTACTGCACATTCTACCCAACGATTTCTAACCCAATCCATATCTTTTCTGTCCATAACTTTAATGTCAGGCTGGCAATTTTTTTCTGGCAAATATGAAGGTGCAAAAGCTGGTTTAGTATTCATACTAGCAACAGCACCACGGCCAGCATGTGATAATTCTATAGAAAGTTTACATCCATAGCGATGAGCTTCTTCAGTAAGTAATGAAAGACCTGTCATATATTTGTCATGTGTAACGTTTAACTCACCATAAAAGCAACGTGCACGTTCTAAATCGATTTGAGTATCACCAATTGTAATATAACCTACACCAGTACGAGCTTGATATCCTATCCAATCAATCATTTCTTGATTAACTTCACCATCTGCAGTAGATACACATGCAACTAATGGTGTATATTGCATACGATTTTTAATTGTCATTTTCCCTATGTTTAATGGTTGAAATACGTGCTTATAATTTTCCATAAATAAACTCTCCTTCTGTAAATGTATTCATAATTGACAATTATTTATCAATCATGTTCTGATATAATTGTATAATTAAAACAACTATTTTTAAAACAGCTCTATTTTGTACCTCTACAACTTAAAGTTCAAGTAGAAATAATATGTGAAAAAATTATCAAAACATGTTATAATAATAAATATATTTGTTTCCTTTTTGAATGGAGTGTGACTAGTTTGGATATAAAGCAATTAAAGTATTTTTTACAAATATGCGAAGATGAAAGCTTTTCAAAAGCTGCTAAAAATCTCTATATCACTCAGCAAGGATTAAGTAAAGCGATAAAAAGTCTAGAAGAGTGTATAAATGCTCCTTTATTCTATCGTACAGTTAGTGGGCTTAAACTCACAGAATACGGAAAATATCTAAAAGAACACTCTATACATCTTATAAACGAATTTGACCTAATTCTAAATGACATAAATAAAATGACTAGTCTTAATCGCCAAAAATTATCTGTAGGTTTTTCCTTTGGAGTTCTCAATGCACTTTCTACTGATCTTATTGATAATTTTAAACAAAACAATCCAAATATTCAGTTAACTACAGCAGAATATCGTGACTTTGATTGTGAAAAAGCTATTTTAAATGGAGATTTAGATGTTGCCCTTACAGTTGGTCCTGTTGATGAATCAAAGTTCAATTCCAAAATTGTTCAAACACATAATCTTTGTGCGCTTATAAATGAAAAAAACTATCTTTCCAAAAAGAGTGAAATAAGTTTTAAAGATTTGAAAAATGAGAAAATTATTATTGTGGATAAAAACTTTAAGTTATATCATAACTTTGTTGAGAAATGTAGACAAGCTGTCTTTGAGCCAAATATTGCTTTTACTACCGCTGAAATTTTAATTACACATAAGCTCAGTCGTCTTAATAAGGGTATTGGTATTAGTGTTGATTTTGTTGTAAGCGATATAAATTATCCAAATGTTTATTCAATACCTTTTATAGATGAACAGCTAAATAAGTTAATTCGTCTTTTGGAATATCTCCATCATAGACCTTTTTTATATAATCCTTTATTTTAAAAGCAATCTCCATTGCTTTTGGATATAATGTTGCTATTAGTTCAAACATGGCATCATTCTCGTCCTTCAGCATTTCATTATTAAAAAACCTTTCTGTAAAAAATTTAACATGTGTAATGAAGCGCTGATAGTGAATCCCTTCCATCTTTAAACCACTGCCAATTGAATATCTTACTAAGTTAACAATTCCACCAATCATTTTAGCATATTTCATACTATCTCTTGAGTCATTACTTTGTGATTGAGCATTTATTATATGAAAAGCAATATTGGCAGCTTCTTCTTCTGGAAGCTTAATAATAGTATATCTAACATATTTCTAGAATCTTTTATAATATCTAATAGATAACAAAATTAAACATTAATTTTTTACCATGCACTCTTCATAGTAAGTGCTTCTTGAATTACATTAATTTCTTCACAAATTTGATGTATTTCCTCTATAATAGAAACTCTTTTAGGTTTTATTGCTTTTTTCTGCTCAATAGATGTTGCCATTGTTTCTAATACAAGCAGCAGTTGTGCTAAATCTTCATCAGCCAAACTTAAATATCCCTTCGTCATGCAGCATTGATTAAGCAAGTAGCTAATATGTTCTAAGGAGAAAAATGCTGGCCACATCATTTCAAGTATTTCCTCATTATGAGGAATCTCACCTAATGCTGTATTATATGCAGTTTTAAAATTCATAAGGTTTATTCCCATTTTTTCTTTTATCCATTTTGTACTGTCACTATTATTTTCTTTATTGTTAGTTGCCAATCGAACTAATACTCTAGCCTGACTACGTATTAATTTCACTATTAAATCTGGTAATCGGCTAGATGCTGAACGACGTCCAATAATGTATGTCCCAATTAATCCAATTGCAGATCCAATCAATATATCAGTAATACGTGCTGTCGCAAAATAAGTAACATTATGTATTTGAGTTGATGCTTCTGCTATAAGTAATGCATTTGGCGTTATAAACACTGCTGCTACAGCATAATTTTTCACAATAAAAAGTTCTGTTATCGCTGTTAAAAGCATATTAATTATAACTATCATGAAACCTTCTGGGTGGAATTTTAAAATAATAATAGCTATCATTAATCCAATAATTGTACCGCAAGAACGCTGAATTGCCCTATGAAATGTTGCCATGACAGTTGAGCCTGACATGACAGCAGCACATGACAGGGGAATCCAGTATGGTCTGCTAAATGGAAAACTAAAAGCTATTATAGCTGATATTGAAAGAACAATTCCATATCTAACTGCATTAATAAATACTATTGAATCTTTATTGCAGGCTCTAGTAAATTTCATCATAAGAGAAGGTTTTGAAATTTTGACCCCTTTTCCAATATATGTTAACGGAACATTTATAATGGCCTCAGCATCATAAATTATTTCTAAAAAATTATTATAGCCATCATCCAGTTTTTGAGATGGTGGATCTATTTTAATTGTTTCTCCATCTTTTAATTCAATTGCCATGGATAATTTTCTTATCATGTCACTAAGTTCTTTTGGCACTTTAGTGTTTTTATTAGTATGCAGCTCAAGCATTTCTAAAAACAATTTATTAGCTTCTTCATTTAAAAGCGATAAACGATTAAATAAGAATGAATTTTTCCACGGAATATAACCTGTCAAAAGAATTTCCTCAGCTTCTCTTAAAGAATTAACAGTACGATTTCTTATATCATTAATCTTTTCATCACCAATAGCTTCACTAAATTCTGCTAAAGCTAAATAAAGTTTCTTAAGAGTTTTTATTTCAGGACCATGTGGATTAGAAAAATATCCTGCCATACTAACTATCCATGAAAAGATCCCCCCCATAAGCACTACAGAAGTCCGTATAAAAACTTCTGATGGATTAACAGGCATTCCTGTTACCATTATAAAACTTAATACAAAAAAAATTGCAGATGGACCTTGTATTTTAAGTATGCCAAATATAAAAGTTACAATTGCTCCAATCAAACCCACTATTGAAATAATGAGTACTGGATATGGCGCGGATAACGTACCAAGTGCAACTGAAAGGCTGATACCAATAGCAGTAAAAAATATTTTTTTTGCACGCTGAGCATATGGTTGATGTGAAACATATAGATAAGAAAAACTCCCTATCCCTGCTAATAATCCTAAATGCAGTTGATTTACTAAGATGCCGATAATTACTGGAAATCCTGCACAGATTGCAGCATTTATTGCTTTTTGCCAAGGAAATGGGGTTTTATTAATTTTAAATGCTTGTTTTATTATAGTCGTATCCATGTGTTCTCCTTTTTTATTGATCTGTATTTCTTTGCAAAACTCGTATTCCTACTATTGTTCTAAGTTCTTCATCATTTTTTCTAAAATACTATTAAAAATTTCTAGTTCATCTTTATCAATATTATTTATAGCCTCTATTTCTAAATCTTGAGCAGCTTCACGCCATTTAGGAAACATCTCATAAGCTTTTTCTGTTAGTTTTATAACTCTTTCACGCTTATCCTTTCCATCATTTCTGATTACCAGTCCCATTTCTTCCATCCTAGTTAATGTCCTAGTAATTGTAGGAGCTTCTACATCAAGATATTTACATAATTCTATTTGTGTACATTGCTTTTTTTCATATAAGTATAAAGTAATCGCCCACTGTGAAGAATATAAACCAAGAGGAGAAATTCTCTCATTTAATTTCTTTGTGAAATTCCGAGCCAGCTGATTTACTTTATGTCCGTATAAATTCAATTTTATTTCACCTCACATATACTTACCTAAGTAATAATTACTTAGGTAAGTATATCATCAAAATAGATAATAATCAAATTTTGGACATATCCGTTCCTTCTAAAACATCTAATTCAATATTTGGGCTGAAGAAATGCGTGATATTTTATGAGAAACAGAATATCAAAAGAGTTTCATGCAGCTTAGATATGGATTTGCAAAAATACTAGGTCCAAATGGTGCAGTTATAAGTAATACACTACCTCATGATGTCGGAGGTAGTGCATATGTTGATTTAGAACAAATTATACCTGGAAAATTCCTAATTGATACTGCTGGCCACTATTCTACACCTGGATTCTTAAGTTTGTCCTTTGATAGAATATTCCACGCTCCAGTGAAGAAAATTGGTGATACTAAACCTCAGGCTTTAACTTATTCAGAAATTGAATATAATATTAAAGTAATACTGCAATAATAGGTATTGTGACAACAGAAAATAATGTTGAAATAAATACGCCCTTTGTAATAAATTCTTGATTGCCTCCATATTCACTGCACATCATCACTATATTAGATGCAACTGGCATTCCAGAAATAATTACTAAAACTCCTAATAGAAGCTTGTCATTAATAAAGATATGACCTATGCACCATACAATTATTGCTAATACAAAAAGTCTTATAATTGCAAATATACTAATCCATTTTTCTTTTATAATTTCTTTAAAAGAAAATTTCACAAGTGTTGAGCCAATCACAAGCATGGCTAAAGGCGTTGTTATATCACCTGCCAATTTAAGAGGTTCTAATATAATTTCAGGTAAAGAAATATTCATTATATATAGTCCAATTGCTATAATCGCTGAAATAGTTCCTGCATTAAAGAATTTTTTAATATCAGTAGTTTGCTTACCTGTATTTCCATTATTCTTAGTTAATAAAAATATGCCATAAGTAAAAAGCGAGATGTTACATACAGACATAATTATTGATATATACAATATAGCACGATTTCCAAATATAGAGCTTACAACTGGTATACCCATAAATCCTAAATTAGAATATATAAGCATGCTTTCATATAATCCCTGCACACTTTTTTTTATTTTTAATATCTTCATTAAAATTTTAGATATAATTGGTATAGACACATAATATATTATTGCTATTACAAAAATATATATAAGCATACTCTTATCTTCTAATCTTTCTCCAGATGCAACTGAATAAATAATCAAAGCTGGACAAGTAATATTTACAATTAATTTTGAAAATAATTTGTCACTTTCTTCATTCATAATATTTCTCTTATTAGCTATATAGCCAACAATCATCAATATAGATAAAATTATCATTTGTTTAAATACAAGTATAATATCCATTTAAAGTCTCCTAAATCATTGTGATTTAATTTTCTAATCAAATACTATTTATATATTTCTCTCCACCTCCAAATTCGTATAAATTTATTAAAGTATTTTCGTAGCTTAATTTTAATCAAAACAAAAAGGAGTCAATCCTATAAGATTAGCTCCGTTGCTACACAATTGATTCTTTCTTTACACATATTTTATCATAAATATCAAATAATCCAGTATCAAATAATAGTTTCCGATATTCAATTTATAGTTTATAGTTACTTAAAATATATATAACCTATACTCATGCTATAATAAAGCAAGGTTCTATTCTTCTGTTATTCAATAACCAATAGTCGTATACTTTAATCATATCTGCTGAAAGCTCTTTAGAACCACCCCGCGTAGCAGGTGGTATTCACAATACAAAAAAGTAACGACTCAAAATCATTTTGAGTCGTTACTTTCATACATATCTTTAAGTTCTATACTTAAATTAACTTATTTTAATGTGAGAATAAATAAATTAATTATGCTATAGCAGTATCTTCTTCTGTTTCTTCTACTCTTTGGTTTACAATTAAATTTACAAAATTTTCTCCATATGGAAGGCATAATTGTATAAATGGTCCAGTGGATAACATAGCTATTACTGTACCTATACCGATAACACATATCAATGTTCCTATTTTAATACGACTTTTCTCAACTAGGATTATTACATTAAACAATACAGCTAAGTAAATACTCATCTATAGCTTTAGCTGCCTTTTTACCTGCTCCCATAGCTAAGATTACTGTAGCAGCCCCTGTAACTGCGTCTCCACCAGCATAAACAGCTTCTTTAGTAGTAAGACCAGTTTCTTCTTCAGCTACTATACATCTTCTCTTATTAATTTCTAATCCTGCAGTTGTTGAAGAAATTAATGGATTTGGTGATGTTCCAAGAGACATTATTACAGTATCTACATCCATAACAAACTCTGATCCTTCAACTTCAACTGGACTTCTTCTACCAGATGCATCTGGTTCCCCAAGTTCCATTTTAACGCACTTCATACCTTTAACCCACCCATTTTCATCTACTAAGATTTCAGTTGGATTAGTTAATACATCGAAGATTACTCCTTCTTCTTTAGCATGATGTACTTCTTCTACTCTTGCTGGAAGTTCAGATTCTCCTCTTCTATATACAATATGGCTTTCTGCTCCAAGTCTTAAGGCAGTTCTTGCTGCATCCATAGCAACATTTCCTCCACCAACTACAGCAACTTTATTTCCTGCTCTTACTGGAGTTTCATAACCTTCTACAGCAGCTTTCATTAAGTTTACTCTTGTTAAGAATTCATTAGCAGAACATACTCCATTTGCATTTTCTCCTGGAATTCCCATAAATCTTGGAAGACCTGCTCCTGATCCTATAAATACTGCTTTAAAGCCTTCTTTTTCAAATAATTCATCTATAGTTATAGTTCTACCTATAATAACATTCGTTTCTATTTTTACACCAAGCTTTTTGATGTTTTCAACTTCGTTTTTAACTACTTTTTCTTTTGGAAGTCTGAACTCTGGAATACCATATTCTAAAACTCCACCAGCTTTATGAAGTGCTTCAAAGATAGTAACTTCATATCCTTTTTTAGCTAAATCTCCAGCGCAAGTTAATCCTGCAGGACCACTTCCTATAACTGCAACCTTGATTCCATTTTTAGTCTCTGTTGCACTTAAATCAACTTTATGTTCAACTGACCAGTCTGCTGTAAATCTTTCAAGCTTACCTATTGATACAGCATCACCTTTTATCCCTAAAACACATCTTTGCTCACATTGTTTTTCTTGTGGACAAACTCTTCCACAAACTGCTGGAAGTGCACTGTATTTAGCAATTTCTTTTGCTGCTTCTTCAAATTTTTCATCTTTAACATGTGCTATAAAGCCTGGAATGTTGATTGATACAGGACATCCATCAACACATTTAGGATTTTTACAATTTAGGCATCTTGAAGCTTCTTTTACAGCTTCTTCTTCATTATATCCTAAACAAACTTCTTCAAAATTTGTAGCTCTTACCTTTGGTTCTTGTTCTCTTACTGATATTCTTATTAATCTTTCATTCATATCCATGCTATTTATCTCCTCCGCAACCGCAGCCACCATGGCTATGAGTCTTTCCTTCTTCTACTTTTAATTGTGCTTTTCCTTCTTCTGACTTATACATAGCTTGTCTTCTCATTGATTCATCATAATTTACTAAATGACCATCAAATTCAGGTCCATCAACGCAGGCAAATTTAACTTCTCCTCCAACGGTTACTCTACAAGCTCCACACATGCCTGTACCATCAACCATTATTGGATTTAAGCTTACTGTAGTTGGAATATTTAATTCCTTAGTTAACATAGAAGTAAATTTCATCATTATCATTGGCCCAATAATAATTGCATGATCATACTTTTTACCTTGATTATTAACTAGTTCTTTAAGCATATCTGATCCTGTTCCTTTAAACCCATATGAACCATCATCAGTTGTTACATAAAGGTTCCCTGAAACTTTCTTTAATTCTTCTTCATATATTAATAACTCTTTGTTTCTGCTTCCTAAAATAACATCTACAGCTATTCCCTGTTCATGCATCCATTTCACTTGTGGATACACTGGTGCCGCACCAACTCCACCTGCCACAAAGATCAGATTCTTTCCCTTTAATTCTTCTATATCTTCATGTATAAATTCACTTGGTACACCTAATGGTCCAACAAAGTCTGCTACATAATCCCCTTCATTAAAAGTAGCTAGCTCTTTAGTACCTTTCCCCACAGTTTGAAAAACTATAGTTACTGTTCCTTTTTCTCCACAATAATCTGCTATAGTTAAAGGAATTCTTTCACCTTTTTCATCATTCTTTATAATAATAAATTGTCCTGGCTTTGCAGATTTTGCTACTCTTGGAGCTTCTATATCCATTAAGAATATATTATTTGTAAGCTCCTTTTTGTTAACTATTTTGTACATATTTTTGCTACCTCTTCTCATATGTTTATTAGTACATCAGATATCATAATTCTTTGTTTATTTATTAGTCATTCATAACTAAAATCGGCTTGATTACTAATCCCTTTTTAGAATCTTCAAATGCCTTATTAATTTCTTCAAATTTATAAAACTTAATCAACTTATCAAATGGAAATTTTCCTTCTTTAAAGTATTGAATGATTTTAGGAATAAATACTTGTGGTATTGAATCTCCTTCTATTACTCCAATCATAGATTTTCCTTCACCCATTAATGCATTTTGTACATTTATAGTAACATCTCCAGTTGCTCCAACTATAGCACATGTACCTAATGTTCTTAATGCATAAAGCGCTTGATTAACAATTTCAGGAACTGCAGTTGTCTCAACAGTATAATTAGCTCCACCATTTGTTATTTTCTTTATTTCCGCTACAACATCAGCAATTTCTTTACTATTAACCACATCTGTTGCACCTAATTCTTTAGCTAATTCTAATTTTTCTACACTTCTACCTACAGCTATAATTTTGCTGCAACCAGTCAATTTAGCTGCCATAATAGCACTAAATCCAACTGCTCCACACCCAAATACTACAATTGATGAACCAAATTCCGGCTTTAATCTATTAAGAACTGTTCCGGCTCCTGTTTGTATTCCACAGCCTAAAGGCCCTATTAATCTTAAGTCTACATCTTTATCTACTTTTGTTATATTTCTAGTATGTACAACAGAATGAGTTGCAAATGTTGATTGTCCAAAAAGCATAGCAATTTCTTTTCCATCTTTTGATAGACGTGTAGTTCCATCGTTCATTATTCCACCAAAATTTAACTTGTTAAAATCTTCACACATATATGCGTGACCTTCTAAACAATTAGTGCAACACCCACATGAGCTAAATGATATTCCTACATGGTCACCAACTTCAAAATTACTTACTCCTGGTCCTACTTTTTCTACAATTCCTGCACCTTCATGGCCTAATACTATTGGAAGTGGTGTTGGAATTAATTGATCTCTTACTACTGAATCTGTATGACATACTCCTGTAGCAACAATTTTTACAAGCACTTCATTATATTTAGGTTCTGCTAATTCTACATCTTCTATTATGAATTCGTTTCCCTTTTCATTTATAACTGCCGCTTTAATTAACATAATTATCTCCTCTTTTCATATATAGATTTATTCACTTAAATTTTATCATTTCTTCAATTTTCAACACAATCAACAAAATGTTTATGCTATTAAGCTTTTTGTTTTTACTGACTAATTTATATAATTACTACTTAATATTTTAGCAACTTCTAATAATATTCCTTGCGATATTTATAGAAGTTCCAACTTTTTGTTTATACCAATACACTTTATATTGTTTTACTTTATGAAGAATTCTTATATATAATACAATCATCACCATCGTTAACCTTATGAAAATCTCCTTGTTCTTTTTCTTCATATAAATGATATTTATATCTACAAGGCTGCGTACATGTTCCTCTATTAGAATCCCTGCCAGTCATATAATTTGATAATAAACACTTACCTGAAATCCCCATGCACATTGCCCCATGAACAAAAGCTTCTATATCACAAGTCTCTGGTAGTTCTTTTCTCATTGTCTTCAACTCTTCAAGGCTCATTTCTCTAGCTGCTACTACTCTTTTAATTCCAGCTTTATGCCAAAACGATGCAGTTTTGTAGTTTAAATTACTAGCTTGAGTACTTAAATGTATTTCAAGGTCTGGTGCCACTTGATGCGCTATGCTAAAAATTCCAGGATCAGCAATCAGTACAGCATCGACACCTATTTCATATAATTCAGTAATATATTCTTTAAAGATACTATTTTTAACACCATATAACATACAAGCAACTATTTGTTCATCAGAATACTTATATTCCTTATGAAAAAGTTTCATATATAAACAACATCTTAACTTATTACATTTAGTTTCTTCTTTCAACTGCACCAAATTGACACACTTCTATACAATTTCCACAGTGTAAGCAATTTTCTTGCTTAATCACAACTAGCTTTATAGATATATCTATACATTTTTGTGGACATTTTGAATAGCATATTCTACAGAATCTACTGTCACAAACACTGTTGAGTAAATGTAATTGATCATTTTTCTCTAGTAAAGTAAATAGTTTCTAAAAGCATACTAATGCTCATTTAATGATTCACTTATTTTATCTTCAAAACTCTTTATGATTTTTTTAATATTTCTACCTAGTACTTCAATATCTTTCTTTTTCGCATCATCAATATGAACTCCAGCAGAAACTGTAATATTACACATAAATTTAGAACTAAATTTCAATGCAATATTTCTAGCCATTTCATCCTCTTTATGACCTGTTATGCAAATTACACTCGCACTTGCTGAATTGCTACCGTCTCCTGTTAGACTTTTTCTTGGAACTGCAACTGCAACTGCACCAATATGAGGCACATCACCTCCAAAAATACATATGGAAACATCTTTACCACAAAATAATGCATGAAGAAAAACTTGATACTTTCCTTCTCCTACATTCAAAGAAATTTCTTTCACTTGAATATTCTCCCTTCTAATTTATGTTAAAACTCATCGCTTTTTCAGTTTTATTAATCAATAAAATACACAAAAGTATATTTTTCACTTTATTGAAATCCAATGAGTATAATTAATAGATATAATGTTACACATGGTTATTGAAAAAAAGTCGCTATAGAATTTTAACCAAATAGAAGTTATATGAGAAATATTTATTAAAAATAACTATCATATAACTTAATAGTGCTGAATTTATAATTCATTCTTTATTTTTTTAATAGTTTTGGAACAGGTGGAATCTGATCTAATTCATCAAATTCTTCAGGCTTTAATTTGAACCTTTTATCATATTGTTCTGGGTTAGTTATATTTTCACCTTCTGTGCTTCTCCATGAAAATTTACATGTATCACATAGATATACTTTCCATGCATCACCAACTGGTGATTTTACCATTACGTTTACTAATTCCGAATCACATCTAGGACATTTCATTATTTATTACCTCCTTCTTTAACTAAATCTCTAAGAATTTCTGACCATTTTTCTACACCAATTGGAGTTCCTAAAAGTTCTGTATCTCTTCCAAAATCAGGTGCTACTGGTGTTGTTGCATCAATAACTAATTTAGTATGCATTCCTACAGGTTCTGAAGATGGATCTAACGGCATACCTGGAGCATATGGAATTTTAAATACATCTTTATCTGGACGTACTCTAGTTGTAAGAGCCCACATAACTTGTTCAAGATTGAATGGATCTACAAATTCATCTACAATAATAACAATCTTTGTATATGACATTCCATGAGGTGTTGAAAGAAGTCTCATTGCAACAGCCTTTCCATAACCTCCAAAACGAGATTTTGTAGATACAATTGCAGCCATTCCATGTGTATACATAGCATTTACCGCTTCTACTTCTGGGAAATCTCTCTTAATTTGATCATAAAGAGGAATGCTTGTATTAAGTGCCATTAAGTAGTCAATTTCTGTCCAAGGCATTCCAAGATATAAGTTTTCGAATATAGGATTTTTTCTATGAGTTATCTTTGTTATTTTAACAATTGGTTGAAGACGTGAACCCGAATAACTTCCTGGAAATTCTCCAAATGGTCCTTCAATTTCTCTAACTCTTGGTTCTATATATCCTTCCAATATAATTTCCGAACGAGCTGGAATATCAAGATTACTTTCTTCTGCTTTTGTAAGTTCTATAGGTTCTCCTTTAAGTGCTCCTGCAAAATCATATTCTGATTGTACATATGCTATTGGTGTACTTGCCATGAAGCTTAAAACTGGATCATTACCAAGACAAATTGCTATTGGAAGTCTTTCATTTTTTTCTTCTGCATTTTTTAAGTGAACTGCTATATCATGGAATGGTAATGGCTGAATAGCCACTTTATCTTTACCTTTTATTTGGATACGGTATGTTCCACAATTTTGCTCTTCATAATTTTCTGGTTTGTTAGGATCTCTACTAACTATTAATGCTTTTGAAAGATAAAATCCTGCATCAAATTCATTTATTCTGAATAATGGAAGTACATCAAAAAGGTTAATATCTTCTTCTATCACTACTTCCTTTACTGGAGCATCCTTTTTATCAACCCAAACTGGTTTAATTGGATACTTGTCCCAAAGTTCTTTTAATCTAAAGAATTGATCTTTAACTGGAGTAGCTTTAGGCATATTAAGCATTAATGCATGATTTTGCCATGATCCATGTACATTAAGTACAACTGGATTTTTGTATCCTTTAATGTTTTCTACAAGAACTGCAGGTGCACTTTCCATATTTGGTGCACAGCGACCAATTGCACTAAGGTCTGGTTCAGGCATAACCTCATCTTTTATTCTTACTAATTGCTTTTCTTTTTCTAATAATTCTAGAAATCCTCTTAAATCTTTATAAGCCATTTTTAAACCTCCTGATTTTCCATAAAATTATATGTATTTATTTAAAACAGAACGATATCTGTTTTACTACTTTTTATATCTTCAAGTCACATTTAAATCTATTTTTCCTTTAGTCCATCCCAACGTTTTAAATTAGGTAAGATAATTCCAAGCTGATCTACTGTTCTATATGCTATGTGATCTACTATGTCATATATTGTCTTGGGATGATTATAAAATGCGGGCATTGGTGGCAAGATAACTGTTCCCATCCGAGATAATGCAAGCATATTTTCTAAATGAATACTACTCAAAGGTGTTTCTCTTGTTAAAAGAATTAATTTTCGACCTTCCTTTAGAATAACATCCGCTGCCCGGGATATGAGATTATCTGCAAGTCCCATACGAATAGATGCAAGGGTTTTCATACTGCATGGTGAAATAATCATAGCATCTACCTGAAACGATCCACTTGAAATTCTTGCCCCCAGATCTATTGTTTCATATGTAAAATCGGCAAGCGCTTCTACTTCTTCTACTGTATAATTTGTTTCTGATTCCAAAGTTTTTCTTCCCCAACTTGATAATATAAGATGCGTTTCTACTTCCTTAATATCTTTTAATATTTCTAGAATTCGAATTCCAAAAATCGCTCCAGTTGCTCCTGTAATTGCTACTATAACTTTCAATAGTATCACCCTCTTTTTCTTATTTTCATATACTTAATTATATGCTATTAAAAAAACTATTGAAAATATCTATAAAGTATGTTTCAATACCTTTAAGGTATAATAGAAAGGAGTTAACTAACTATGGATATTCGTCAATTAAAATATTTTGTTGTAATTGCAGAAGAAGGTAGTATTACAAAAGCTGCAGAGCGCTTATTTATGGCTCAACCACCACTATCTAGACAGCTGCAAGCAATGGAAAATGAACTTGGAGTTACTCTTTTTAATCGTACAAACAAAAAAAATATGTCACTTACTCCACAAGGCAGGATTTTTTTAAAGAATGCTAAGAGAATACTTTACACTATGGATGAAGCTATTACGGAAGTACAAGAATACAACTTACAAATGTCAAAAAAATTATCAATTGGTACAACCATTTATTGTTCAGAAATTATGCTTCCTGTTTTGAAGAAGTTCCGAGAAAAATATCCTTTTATTATTCCAGAAATTCATGAAGGAAATATATCTCATTTAATGGACTTATTAAAAAATCATACGATTGACATAGTAGTTTCTGCACTCCCTATTCATACAGAGGGGTACATAACCAAAGAACTGCAACCTGATAAGTGTGTCTTTGTTGCTTCTAAAGCTTTCGAATGGATAAAAGAATGTATTTCTCTTGAAGAAATTTCTAGAGTTCCTCTACTTCTTCTCAATGCACCAGATTCAAACAGTTTATATAAAAAAATCACAAGCGAATTCGAGAGAAAAGAACTAAAATTAAATGTTTCATGCGTATGTCATGACTCTGGTTTACTGTTAAAGATGATCTTAAACAATTTTGGTGCAACAATTTTACCAAAATCAATGGTTGATAATATGTTAGGTAAATTTATGCGTATCATTACCATTGAGGATGATCCTTGGACTACAACTCCAAATTTAATTTGGAGAAGAGAAGGATATATTTCCTCAACATTGAGAGAATTTATTAAAACTTTTGAATCACAATCTTCTAAATAAATTATACTTATCTGATTTCTCTTGAAAGTTATATTACATCTAGCACTCTTCTTTCGATATCTTGACTAAAATATTTTCTTTCCTCCTTATTGGGGACACAATTGGATATTCTATCTATAATAATAAATATGATTTATTAACTCCACAAGTAAGCACTTTTAAGTGGTATAGTTTCTTAAATGAAACTATTAACATATATCCATTAATTAATAGATTACTTTTTATTCAATAAAAATAATAATGGAATTAACATTTATCTATCTGTTAATTTTTTACCTTTACAAATCTTTATTTACCTAATTATCTGTAAAATATATTATTTGTCACACTGTATTTTCTCAAAAAATACAGCTAGCATAAAAGTCAACTGTTAATCTTTTCAACATAAAAATACCCACGAAAAATCCCAATTTTCGTGGGTTTTATAGTGGATGCGAATCGTAACCAGCTTCAATACTATTATTTAACTACTCTATTTTATAATTGGCAGAAAAAACTGGATATCTTCAAAGACTATAAAAGGTATAAGCTCAAGCACAGTAATTTACAATATTGTTGAAACGGCTAAGGCCAATGGCTTATCAGTAGAAAAGTATTTAGTATATTTGGTTTGAAATGCTTACCTTTCCTTCATTTCGCGCGCCCTTTTTTTAATCCAACTATTATATTTGTATAACATGAACCCATAAGCCAATTAATAATGTTCTTGCAACTTTAAATCAATTTTTATTCAGTTTTATCAATGAGTTTCGAATTTATCTATTGTAATTATATATTAATTTTAAAATCAGACTCATTTATTTCACTTACTTCTTTTACACCCGCAGCTAATTTATCCATAGCGCATCTATTTATAATTATTATTGAATCACTCTCTTTTTGTATATATTTCTTTTGAATTAAACAATTTACTACATTGTATAAATTTTTTCTACTTACTGATAAAATTTCACAAAGATTATACATACTTTTAAATTTAAATACATCGTTCTCAGAGTTTTTGAGAATATGATATGCAAAGATTTCTTCAAATTTAAATAAATCTTTAATCATTAATTTCTTATACATATAATATATCCTTTTACTTGTTTTAAATAAAAATATTTTTAAGAAATCTGGATTATTTTCTAATTTTTTGAATGTTCCCTTTGCTATTTTTAACAATGTCACATTTGTTCTTGCAGTTATATCACAAAACAAGTTCTCCTCATACATATAACTGATTTTTCCGACAAAATCATTTTTGGATACTTCATCTACCAAAATGCTTCTTCCAGACCTCGTTATACATTCTACTTTAACCCTTCCATCTAAAATAAAAAAAATCTCTTCAATGTTTGCACTAGAATGAGTTATGTATTCTCCTTTTTTAACTTTGATAATTGATATTTCGCTTAAATATTCTTTTATATAATCATATATATAAATTTTTTCAATATTATTTAACTCCATATATACAACATCCCTTTTAACATATAAATATTTTTCTTTAATTAAAATGCAATCAATAATTCATATAAATTATACCAATGACTTTACATTGGATAAAGAGCATATCAACTTTATATTATAATAAATTTCAATATTAATTTAATCATCAATCATCAATTTTTAATAACTCTTCTTATTATAATTATAAAGGCATAGCAATTCCATATAAATAATTGCCAGCCTTTCTTTCAGTTCTCCACTATTTTTCTACAGAAATGAAGTCATAATTCTCTTATATTTTAAAAAGGTGTATTATCTCCTACATAACAGGCTATGTTGTTATTTAAGTATATTTGTTGCAAATACTCTAGTTTTTCCTGTGTTACATCTCCATTTTCATGATATTCATATTCTTTTCCTAATTGATTCCACTTAGTTTCACCTAATCTATGAAATTTTAAAAGATTAATTTCATATAGTGAATTTTTATTCATGAACTCAATTAATTCATATGCATTTTCATCACTGTCGTTATACCCTGCTATAGTCGGTTGCCTTAATACCACCCTTCCACCCCATTTAGATTTCTTAAGTGTTGCAATATTTGATAGAATTAAATCGTTATAAACTCCTGTTCCTTCTTTATGTTTTTCTCTATTCATATTTTTTACATCAATAAATGCAAATTCAATATATTCAAATACTTTTAAAAAAACTTCCTCTTTTGCATATGCACTAGTTTCAATTGCTGTATGAATCTGCAACTCTCTGCATTTTTTTAAAACTTCTATTAGAAATTCATCATGCAAAAGTGGCTCTCCACCAGTAAATGTCACACCACCATCAGGTCCCCAGTTATTAAAATCACGTCTTAAAATTTTAACAATATCATCCACTGTATAGTCTTTAACACATTGCTTAAAAACATTATTAGGACATATATTTACGCAATCAAAACTTTCACATTCCTTACATACATTTAGTTCAATACTTGGCTTTTCATGTTCCTTAAACATAATAACTTCCTTAGAGCATACATGTTCACATGCTCTGCATCCTTTATCCCATTTGCACATATTTCCAGCAAACATAATATGTTTTCCTTTAATCCAGCTTTCTGGATTAGCACACCATCTACATTTTAGTGGACATCCAGTAAAAAATACATTTGTTCTACATCCTGGTCCATCATGAACTGAAAAACTTTGTATATCAAATATTAAACCTTTTTTATCCATAACCTCATCCTATCTTGCTTCATAGCCTGAACATGTACAGGCATTCATTGATGAATATGTCCAGTTTTCTTTTTCTAGACCAGTACATATTCCGATTCCATACTTATCAGGTTTTGAAAAGTTTTTGCAATTACTGCATTTATCAGCTGGTTTAAACTTAGGACATGCATTGCTGTTTTCTCCATCTATAGGGACAATTGCTTTACACAGTGCACACATTCCTTTTTCACAATCTAGATTTATATAATTTTTACAATCGTAATGTCGCATAAAATATTTCCTCCATGTCTATATATTGATTTTATTAAATTCATCTATGTTGTACTATATAAGCATATCATTTACTAAATACTACACTTAAATATTAGTTTATATACTAAGTGCTTTGTTTTTAGCCTATACTACACTTCGTATTCAGTTCTATATATAACTTCATCTTGAATTGGCTTACCAATCTCACACCAATATTGTGTAAATCCAGCTACACGAACCATTAAATCTCTATAATTATCAGGTTTTGCCTGTGCGTTCCTTAAAGTTTTAGAATCAACTACATTAAATTGAACGTGGAAACCACCTTTTCTCATGTATGCTCGTACAATTTCAAGTAACTTTCTTGTTCCATTTAGACCTTTAACTGCTGTTGGATGAAGTTTTAAATTCATTTGTGAATTTTGCTGCATTGAATGATCATAAACTGTTGCTGATTCAAATATAGCATAAATACCATTTTTATCTGTTCCTGATGCTGCTGATAAAGATCCATCTGAATATGTAGTACCCGCAAGTCTTCCATCTGCAGTAGCTAATGTTATAAAACCTTGAGGACCATGTGTAGATACTGAAATTTGACATAAATATTCAGGTTTTCCATAGTATGATTTAAATTTTCTTGTCATATCATACATATAATACTCATAATCTCTTAAAATACTATCTACATACATATCTGCATTTCCATATTTAGGTGCATTTAAACATGCTGCAAAAATCTTATCATACTTGGTGCTATTTTCTGTACTTATTCTTGTATCTGGTGAAAATACACCTGTTTCATATGCAGTCTCAAATCCAAAGTTATTCACCATTGCATCAGTCATTTCTTCAATTGTAAACTTTTTGCCATCAAAAATATTCTTTTTAATTGATGCTAATGAATTAATTAAAGTTATTGTTCCGCAAGATTCAAAGTTTATACTAGCATTATATCTTGAGCCCATCATACCAATATCAATTCCTTTTGTGAAGCAATCTGGTTTAAGAAGTGAATTTACTACTGGCATATTTTTTGTTCTCCAAATATCCATTTGAATATTATTAACTCTATTAAGAACATCTGTAGAAAGTTCTACATACTTTTGCCATTGGTCCATCATTGTTTCATATGAATCTATTTTTCTATTATGAGCTGGGTACACTTGTTTATCTGTTCTATTATCTAATCCATTAGTTAATACAAGTTCTAAAATCTTTGGTAAAGCTACAAAGTGAATACCTGTAGCACATGAAGGTGATGCTCCTCCTGGAATCATTGTTACTTTTCCATTATAATGAAGCGGCATAAAACATCCAGGTGCAGATTCAAGACATCCTCCAAGGCACCATGCTCTTGCATCAACAATGTCCATACCTTCTGATCCATAATTTCTTAACATGAAATTCATACCTGCTTGATTATTCATCCATGCGGGGTATCCAAGTCCAAGTTTTGTACATGAGGCTGCTTTCATAAGAAAATCTTCTGGTGTTTTTTCGTCATATAATATGCTTAAAGTTGGTTGTGGAGTTTGATTTCTCATACCAGCTTCAATTATTAAATATTCTAGTTTAGTAACTGCAGAAAGCCCATTATAATTTTGTCCACCTAAAGAAAGATTGTTAAAGGTATTTCCAGAAAGAACTCCTCCTGACACTCCTGCAGATGCAAAACATTCAATACATGTAATCTTGATTCTATATAATTCTAAAAGCTCAATTACATCTTCGTCTGTCATACTTCCATCTTCAATATCTTTTTCATAATATGGTTGTAATATTTGTCCTAATCTCCCCATTGAAGTACCTGATTGTGGATCTTCATTAACTACACCATAATGACAACAAAGTGTCATTTGAATTGCTTCCCAGAAATTTGCTGGCTTTTTATGAGCAATGTTACTCATAACTTCTGCAATTTTATCATAATTAGCTTTTAAAGCTGAATCTGTTTCAATTGATGAGAGATATTCAGCCTGCTTTGAGTAATTTTCACACCATGCGCTTAATCCTTTAGTGATTTCCTTCATAGCTATATAGTAATAGCCTCTACTCATTCCAAGTATTCCGTCATCACCTGCTTCACCCATAAGTTCTTCTATCTTTTCATCACACAATTCTATGATTTTATCAAAACCATATTCTAAAGGCATATAATAATTCATTACCTCACGGCCTTGTGGAATCGCCCATGAATCAAACATACAGATTACAGAATCCATAATAAGTTGTTCTTGATCATAACCTGGAGTATATTTTGCATATTTTGCACTTAAGTCTTCTATTGATTTTCCATCCCAAGGCTTAGATGTCTTAACTAAAACAGGAATTTCTTCTTTTCTCATCCCAAATTTTTTAGCAAGACTTATGACTTCTCCATAGCTTTCTGTAACATTTCCACCTCCTGAACCAACTACACTTACTGAGTCAGCTTCGCTTTCTGAGGGTGCATCAACCTCATTCATTAAAGCTTCTGCCTGAGCATTAAAAAAACTAGCGCAAACCCATGGAAATGGAAAAGCACCTCTAACATTTTTTGTCTTATTCATTACGAGTTTTTCATATGGCAAAATTGTTGGGGTTATATGAGAAAGACATGCTGCCATAGCTTTAGCTCTTCTTACTATAGTTACATCCCCTTCATTTTCAGACCACGCTCTGTTATACCAGTATGGTGCCTCCATATCAGCTGTAACTTTCAAATTATAATAAATCTCCATAAGTCTTTTGGTACTATCTTTTGCTTCTGGAATTTTATATTCCTTGGTATCAACAACATCATTCATATTAATACCACGCATTTTTAATACTTCTTCAAGTTTGGTTTCATTTGAATTCATTTAAATCTCCGCTTCCTTCCATAATATGTTGTTTGTTAAACATTGTATTTATCATCTATCAAATATCAGATTCAGAATGCTTATCTATCTATTATTTCCTATTTAGTCTTAATTTGCATTCAAATCTACATATATTATATTCTTTGTTGCTATCAATCAAATAGTGTAAATTACACTATCTAAAACTGATTATATAAAATAATACATATAACATTACGTAAACATAAAAAATTAGCGTATAGATAAACGCTTCTTCATATTGTTAAAATCATCATAGTAATTTTATCAATTGAGATTTACATTTATTTATCCGTTAATTTCTTTTACGTTTATGTTATCCACAGATTAATAGAAAGTCCTTCCATTAACCATTTATATTGCTGAAATGAAATGGCTTTAACGTCATCTTCATTACGCGGCCATTGAAATTTTCCAGTTTCAAGGCACTTATATAAAAGACCTTTAATACAATCTGTTTTCTGCCGCAAAATAAAAATAGAATTCCACTATTGAAGGGATCGAGTTTAAATTCTTACTGCAATATACTGGCAAAGCCGTCAATGCCTCTTCTCAAATCGCTGTAGCCGCAGGCAATGCAGATTTTTTCAAAGCCAGATGCATTATTTAGCATTCGATATCACCTTCAACAATAAAAATATAGATAATTTTATGACTAAAAAAATTTTATTATCCAAAAATAATTTATCTGATTTTATTAAAAAAGAAGATTGGTGGTCTGTATGGATTAGATTACAAATAACTATTATAATTTTTAATATAAAAGGCGCTAATCTGCGCCTTTTGTTTTTCATATATAAGTGTTTTTTATTCTTAACTGCCTACTGACAAATTAGTTGCTGATTCACCTGTAGTTCCAGCAATTACAATTGCATCTGTACCATTATCTATGTTGAAATCTATAAGTCTTTCTAATTCTTCAAAATTAATTCAATTCTCATTAAACGGTGTGACTATTGCAACTGCTGCACCAGTAAATATTATTTCCTTCATAAAAACATGCCTCCAAATTGTTAATACTTATATAACTCTAAATTATCCTTTAATAAAGCGACACTTCTATTACATTTATAAATTCACATATTAAGTCAGCCACATAAAATATTTAATGCAGCTTATATAATTATTTTTGCTTATTATATCTTATATGTAATAATTTGTGTGCCCATCCTTCTCCTGGAGCTTCCTCATAATTTTCATACATCTTTAATAATGCTGTATTTTCATGAGATTTTCTTTTTTTCAAATTTTTGTCCTGATTATATAAGACAGAAGCTCTTAATGCTTTAATATCTACTTTTTCTCTTTCCTTTGCACTTATATATGGTTGTCCTCCTCCATTTATGCATCCGCCAGAACAAGCCATAACTTCTATAAAGTGATATTGTTTTTCATTTATTTTTCCACTTTCCATAAATTTAAATAAATTTGAAGATCCATTAATTACGGCAATATTATATTGCTCTTTATCAATTTCTACTATGGCCTCTTTTATTCCGTCAAATCCTCTAACCTGGGTATAATCTATATCATTCAAATCTTTATTCTCTAAAAAATCCTTAGCACTTCTGAGTGCTGCTTCCATAACACCACCTGTAGTACCAAATATAACTCCTGCTCCAGTATACTCTCCCATTGCTGGATCTGCTTTGCTATCCTCTAAATCAATAAAATTAATCTTTGCCTCTTTAATCATTTTAGCTAATTCTCGTGTAGTAATTACAGCATCTATATTTTTAATCCCATTAATAATCATCTCGCTTCTATCTGCCTCATATTTTTTTGAGGTACATGGCATTACTGTTACTGTAAATACATCTTTTGGATCTAATCCTTCGATTTGTGGATAATAAGTTTTGCTTGCAGTCCCAAAAATTTGCTGAGGAGATTTTGCAGTAGATAGATTATCCAAGAATTCAGGATAATAGTTTTCAACTAATCTAACCCAAGATGGACAGCATGATGTAAACATCGGAAATGGTCCATTGCTTTTGACTCTCTGAACAAATTCAGTTGCTTCCTCCATTATTGTCATATCAGCTCCAAAATTAATATCAAATATTTTTTTAAAGCCAAGCATTCTTAATACTGTATATAACTTTCCTGTTACATCTACACCATAGCCTAATTTAAACATTTCTCCAATTGAGGCTCTAATTGATGGTGCTATTGCAACTATTACATGTTTATTAGGATCTCCTAATGCATCTTTAACTCTATCCATATGTGTTTTTTCAGATAAAACTGCTACTGGACATGCCGCTACACATTGTCCACATAATAAGCAATTAGTATCATCAAAACATTTACCATCTAATGAAGAAACTTTCCTATCTGAGCCTTTACCTATAATTTGAATCATTCCAGTACCTGTTTTTTTCTTACAGGCGGACACACATCTTCCACATAATACACATTTACTTCTATCAATAACTATTGATTTGCTCCTATCATCAATATATTCTCTTTTATCTTTAATTACAAAAGGTCTATTAGCTTTTGCCTTAGTTTTTATAACTAATTTTAAGAATTCACAATTTTCTCTTCTATTACATGGTCCACATTTGAATTCATGTTTATCAAGTAGCGTTGCTACTCTTGTCTTAACTCTTTCTTGTACCTTTTCTGAATCTGTTCTTATTACCATTCCATCAGAAACTTTTGTAATGCACGCAAGTGACAAAGCTTTTTTCCCTTCAATTTCTACTGCACATACACCACATTTTCCTACATTTCCACAATCATTTAAATAGCAGAGAGTGGGGATATCTATATCATTATCTAATGCTGCTTTTAATACAGTTGTATTTTCATCCTTTACATCAATGCTTTTCCCATTAATTGTTACGTTTATCATTATAATAAGCCCTCCATATGTTCTATCTTCCAATTTATCAATAAAACTACAAATATAATTTGTAAATTGAAAGTTCCTCATTTCAAGCGTTCTTAGTAAAGTTTTTAAAATATTTTGCGCTATTTCATACTATTTAGGCACAATTAAATAAACAACAAGTCCAAAATTGCATAGATTTTTTCGTAATACAAGGACAGAGAATCTTATCATAGCTAGGCTATTATAGTAATTTATGACATAGCATGCTAGAAAACAACCTAGCAAATTGACTTGTTATTCATTTAATTGCGCTTCATTTATAATCTTCTACGAATTTAATTATTCTTCTAATACCTTCTTCAACATTATTCATAGATGTAGCATAAGAAATTCTTACATAATTACTTACACCAAATCCATCTCCTGGGATAACTGCTACCTTTTCTCTATTTAAAAGTGCATTAGAAAAATCTATAGAATTATTAATTTTATTACCATCTATTACCTTTCCAAGCATTTTTGATATGTTAATCATAATGTAAAATGCTCCATCTGGTTTTTTGCAGGAAAGCATCTCAGTATTATTTATCTTTTCAACTATGTAATCTCTTCTTTTCTTAAATTCATTAACCATTTCCTTTACAGAAGCTTGATCACCATTTAATGCTTCAACTGCTGCATACTGCGCTATTGAATTAGGATTAGATGTAGTATGACTTTGTATACTTGACATTATTTTAATTAATTTTTCATTTCCAAGAACATAGCCGATTCTCCATCCAGTCATAGCATACGTCTTTGAAATGCCATGTATTATTATAGTTCTATCATATGAATCATTGCTTAAGCTTGCTATGCTTGTATAATTATCACTTTCATAATTAAATTTTTCATATATCTCATCAGATATTATTAATAAATTATGTTTATTTGCAAAATCAGCTATCATAGTCAGTTCATCTTTTGTATAAACTGCCCCTGTTGGATTATTAGGATTATTTATAAGAATTGCTTTTGTATTTGAAGTTACTACGCTTTCTAATACAGATTTAGTATATTTGAAATTGTTATCCTCATCTCCAAATGCAAATACAGGTACCCCATCTGCAAGTTTAATTAATTCAGGATAACTAACCCAATACGCCTTAGGTACAATGACCTCATCCCCTGAATTTAAAATAGTTGCAAAAACATTCCATATGCATTGCTTCGCCCCAGTTGATATCATAATTTGAGAGTTAGAGTACTTTAAATTGTTATCTCTTTTGAATTTATTAGCTATTGCACTTTTCAATTCATTTATACCAGAAGCTGATGTATATTTTGTAAATCCTTCATTTATTGCTTCTATTGCTGCATTTCTAATATTTTCAGGTGTATTAAAATCTGGTTCCCCTGCACCTAAAATTATAATATCTTCACCATCTTTTTTCATTTGTTTTGCCTTTGATGTAATAGCTAAGGTAATCGATGGCTCAATTTGTTCTGCTTTTTTTGAGAATATCATTTTGTAAGCGCCCCCTTAATCAGTTTACAGTTACATTAATAAAGAAAGAATAATCAAAATTACCAACTTTTATATCTATAAACTTTTTCTATCTGTTTTCTTTTGCTTTTTTATATGCTTCAACAAATCTTCTAGCTTCATTTTCAACTGCTGCATAATCCCCAGTTGCTGCACCCTTTGTTAAATTACTTCCAGTCCCAACTACAACTGCTCCTGCATTTACCCATTCATGTATATTTTCAACGGCAACTCCACCTGTTGGCATAAATTCTCCTTGTGGAAGTGGTCCTCTAAATGATTTAATTACTGATGGTCCATATAAATTAGCTGGGAATACTTTAATTATATCAACGCCATATTCTAAAGCAGTGATTGCATCTCTAACAGTCATTACTCCCGGAGTAACTAAAACTTTATATTTATTACATAGCTTTAATGTCTCAACATCAAGGCTTGGACTAACGATAAATTGAGCTCCAGCAAGTATGCAGATTCTAGCTGTTTCAGTATCTAAAACTGTCCCGCAACCAACAACTACATCAGTGCCTTTATATTTTTCTACTGCCTCTTTAAGCATTTCCATTGGATTTGGAACTGTCATTGTAAGTTCCATTATTTTTATTCCACCTTTTGCTGCAGCATCTATACATTTAATTGCCTGCTCTTTTGAATCTCCTCTAATTACAGCAATAACTCCAGCCTCTTTTATTCTATTTAATACTTCTTCTCTTTTCATTTTCTACACCTCGTGTTTTATTTCTTATTATAAATTTTTATAGTTCAATCTTTTTAGTGAGTTCTTTATGGTTTGTTTAATTAAAACCTTAACTTAATCTAATAACTTCACATACTTTATTAATAATTTCTTTCTCATATCCAAGCTTTTTTAGAAATAGTCGTACTAAAATTTCATTTAGCTTTAAGTTGTTATTATTTCTTTCCATAACTACTCCCTCCTTCATAACATCTAAAAAAAATAACAAGTCAATGCTACATATTTATTTAAACAAAAAAGCTTGTTTATTACCTAGAATAATCTGAGTGGACATTTGGGTATAATACGACACTGATTAAGACTATGCATTTGAGCTTAATTATTTCAACTAATTTTTAGCTAAGATTCTCTCTTAATAAAATATATACTGACTTGCTATTTTTTTAATACGCTGAATTAAGATTTACTATACAATTATGGTATTATAGTGTAATCTATATATCAACAAATAAAATTCAAATCTGTGCTAGTACAGTTCTTAAGGAGTGGTTCATTTTGCTTAAATATGAAGAGATTATAGACTATATTAAAAACAGTATAAAAACTGAGAAATTAGATCATCCTAAGAAATTGCCTTCTATAAGATTTATTCAAAATCTGTTTCATTGTAGTGCAGGCACAGTTTTGAAAGCTTATACAAAACTTGAACAAGATCATATAATTTATTCTGTTCCTAAAAGTGGGTACTATATAATTAATGATTTTCATGATAAAAGTTCATCCAAACATCCTATTATTGATTTTTCAGCTGTAAATTTAAACGCGGAATCTTTTCCTTATAAAAATTTTCAGCATTGTCTAAATAAATCGATCGACTTATATAAAGAAAAACTTTTTACCTATTCTGATCCTAGAGGATTGAAATCTTTAATAACAGTATTATCAAAACATATTCAAAGCTATCAAATATTCACAAAGTCAGATAACATAATTATTACTTCTAGCTCTCAACAGGCATTGAACATATTATCAACTATGCCATTTCCAAATGGTAAATCTAATATTCTTGTTGAACAGCCTACATATTATGGAATGATAAAATATCTAGAGCTTAATAACATACCTGTTCTCGGTATTAATAGAGATTTTAACGGAATAGACTTAGATGAATTAGAGAAATTATTTAAATACGGTAATATAAAATTCTTTTATACTATACCAAGGTTCCATAACCCAACTGGAACTTCATATAGCAAACAGGAAAAGCAGGAAATTATTAAATTAGCAGCTAAATATGATGTATATATAGTTGAAGATGATATTGCTGCAGATTTAGATATGAATAAAAAAAATGACCCTATGTTTTCATATGACACTTCTTCAAAAGTTATATATCTGAAAAGTTATTCAAAAGTACTTATGCCAGGCTTAAGAGTTGCAGCCCTTATTTTGCCAGAATTATTGATTAATAAATTTTTAGAATATAAAAGGTGGACTGATATGAGCAGTCCAATACTCTCTCAAGGGGCACTGGAAATATACATAAAGAATGGTATGTTTGATGCCCATATGAAACACTTAGTCAGTTTATATGCTAATCGTGTACATTCATTAAAAAGCACTTTATTAGAAAATAGACATCCAAGAATAAACTACAATATTCCAGACTCCGGGTATTTCGGATGCCTTTACATAAATGGTTCATTAAAATATGATAAAGTGATAACAGAACTACAACATAAAAATATAAAAATATTTGATACGAGTGAATGTTTCCTTAAAGAATATAAGTGTAATAATTATTTTAGACTTACCATTAGTGAAGTAAACGAAAAACAAATAGTAAAAAATATTCCTATACTTCTTGAAGTTCTAAATAAATATCTGGACTAACCTTACTGAAATAATAATAATAAAAGTTTGTGTAAAAAACCATTAATTATAAATACTATTTGTTAAATTCTTGTTATTACATAAATAATTTTCGTCTATTTATGTAATAACTAAGATTTATCCATATATCCTTTATGAAAACAAAATGAAGGAGGTTAAAACTATGGCTGTAACTAAAACTATCGACTCAGTTTCCCTTAGCATTGAAGTTCAAAAAGCTCTAGACAAAGCAGGCGACCCAATTTATACAAAGAAAACTTTCTCAGGTATAAAAACAGATGCTACACCTGATAATGTATATGCTGTTGCAGATGCAATTAAAGGTGTTATGGAAGCTAATACTAGAGATTACTTTATTAATGAATCTTCTAGCTTAGCAAATGCTTAGGATCTTATTCTTAAAAAAATATTGTAGGAAACTCGACTCACATTCGTTCGCTGATTAAGTGATTCACAACGAATCATAGATTCGAGTTCTCTACTTAAGATTGGAGGTAAATTAAATGGAATATTCTTTATCTATGACTTTTTTAACTGTGGCTGGCGAAAAAAGTACTTTAAGTGTTTCTGGAGTTAAACCTACTCTTACAAAAGATGAGGTTAACGCACTTATGGATACTGTGATTGCTAAGAATGTTTTCAAAACTAATTCTGGTGATTTAGTTAAGAAATCTGGTGCTCAAGTTACTCAACGACAAGTTACTAAATTTGATGTAGCTTAGTTTTAAGTAACATTATAGAAGCTTGTCTTTATAATAGATAAGCTTCTATTTTTTTGTACTTTCCTCATTAAGAAATTTGACTCATGACTCATTAATTTTCTTCCTTATAAACTCTATTACTTTTTGAAATACCATCGTTTTGATATTTATCTTTGTCTCTCCATTTGGTACTGTATATTTTTGCTCTAATACTCGAAAATACTTCATGTCTACAAACTGTTGATAAGGAATATTATTTTTATCCAAGACTTTCTTTTCTCTTAATAATGAGAACAGCCTATTTCTTCCCATTTTTCTTATACCAAGAACCTTTGCAACATGGCCCATTTCAATAGAATCTTTAGAGCCTGCAACACCATCATAAAATTCTCCTTTAGGCTCTAATAACTTTACTTTATTTTCGGCTTCCAACCTTGCTTTTCTCTCTTCTTTTAACTTAGTAGCTGCAGCAATAAGTAAATCTGGATTATCTAATAATTCATCTGTAGCATACATTCCAGTTTTTCGTATGCTAGGCAATACCTCATCAAAAATCCATGCTTCAAACCTTTCTGCTCCAGGTAATTCAGATTTAGCGGCTAAGCGATATATATCTCCTTCAGGAATTACACTCATTTCTAAATTTTGGATAGCATCTGTTCCATCTTTTCTCTTTCCAGTAACTACCCCTATGTCGTGTTTCACGACACCCCTACAATGTCTTAAAAGTGCATCTCTTGGATTTTTATACCCTAAAGCTTTTGCTATATCAATTCCAACTGCATAATCCTTATTATTAATTTTTACCCATCTTATTTCTCCAAATCTTTCATTTTTGAAAATTAGTAAACCTCCCATTTTGCTTATCCCCTTTCCTAAGAATTTTATCTTTTTAATACTTCAATAATATAAAATATTCATTCCATATTAACTTATTTTATAATCTTTAGATTTGGCTTATTAGCTTCTTTTTTATAATCTTCACTAAACTCATTAATAAAATAATCAAAATTACATTTAACATACAGCAAACCTTTTCTTTCATTCCAGCTTAAAGCATATATCTTATTTATTCTGATTTTTGTATCTTTATTATATATTGTCCATCCATCCCTCCACATACCAACTGGTGGAATATCACTATATAAATTGAAAGGTATATTTTGATCCGTATTTCTTATACAACCTTTTTCATCCATGCTAAAATAAAGACATCCATCTTCATTTCTGTTCGTGCTTTTCCCCTGACATTCTCCACCATGCTTATAATTCCTCTTGCAGTATGCGCATTCCAGGCGGTTAGGTAAATCTTTCGCTCTGTTCATTCTAATTCTGGCCTAAAGTCTTTCTGCAGTCACTACAAACAAGCACATTATTAAATTCACTTACATCTTTATCACTTCCACAAAATATACACCCCTTACTATATTTCCTTAAAACTATATCATTATTAACCTTAACTATTTCCATGGGATCTCCTTCATTAATACCTAACACTTTTCTTATTTCCTTTGGTATTACAACCCTTCCCAAATTATCAAGATTTCTTACTATCCCTGATGATTTCATTTAAACAACTTCCCTTCATAATTTAGCTTTGTTTAATTCTCAAAAAATTCATTTTCATGCGAATTTTCACTCTGTAATTGTTTATTGTGAATTGTGCAGTGTGCATTGTAAATTTACTTAAGCCTATAATTATTCCTAATATCCTTCTCAATTTCTACTACATAATCTTTTGACATTTCATATATTCTTGAAGAAACCCCCTCATCAAAAGCTAATAGTCTATCAATAGAGAATTCGCTGCTGACTATAATAGGCAGAAAGTTAAGGTACCTATAATTAATGATTTCAAAAATAATATTTACATCACTCTCAGTTACTTTCCCCTTGAAGAGGTCATCAATAAGTAGGACCTCGCATAATTGATACTTTGAAATGGTCCTAGTATAATATTCTTCATCAATCATATTTTGTTTTATCTTTGTAATAACATCACGATAAGGCATGTACACCACTTTAATCCTTTGTTTTAAAAAGTTTAATGCAACGGCAATGCTGCAGTGCGTTTTACCGCTGCCAACCTGTCCACATAATAAAATACTATTTCGCCTATTGTTTCTAATTTCATCAAAAGCAGTACAATAAGCTGCAGCAGTATCCTTAATTCTACTTGACGCTTCATTCCAAACCTCAAAGCTAGAAAAAGTAAGTTTACTTTGTTCAACATTTATTCCTGAATACTTCCACTCATTCTTTAGTTTTTCTATTTTCCTGCATTCACAAGCTACAGCAAGAGGCTGCATGTGTTCCTGCTTGATAAGTATCCATCCAGTATCGCAGCATTTGTCACACCTATATGAGGTTTGCTTCAATCCTCTTTCTTTCAGCTTCTGTAAGCTTTCGTGGTT
>NZ_JBJIAB010000043.1:0-46418 GCF_045310795.1 Candidatus Clostridium helianthi | reverse complement strand
TATATCAACTGCTAAAGATGTAATAGATTTTATTGCTTCGCATGACGGAGTCAGTTAATTTTATTGTAAAGTAGTGTAAAGTATAATTAGTGTAGCGTAAAAAATATTTCACGCAACAAAAAGAATAGTTCACTAGGGTGAAATGAACTATTCTTATATGGGTCATAGTATTTTTTATAGGAGTAAAATAATGTTTTATCTTGTTTCAAGTAATATTATAAATATATATTGTGGCAATATTATGACAACTATAAAAAAACTAATATTAAAATTTCAGCAATAATATTTAAAAAAATTGTATAGAATTGTTGACAAAACTCATGAATATATGATATTTTTGTAAAAGCATACTTTTAATTTAGTTCAGAGAAGCTAAGAAGGGGGAACATATGATGAATAATAAATCATTAAAAAGTGAAAAAAATTTTATAGATGTAAAAGAGAAAGTTTCTTTAAAGAGAGCAATTCCATTAAGTATCCAACATTTGTTTGCAATGTTTGGAGCTTCAGTCTTGGTACCACTTATTTTTAAAATTGATCCGACAACAGTGCTATTTTTTAATGGTATTGGTACATTACTTTATGCCTTTATTACTAAAAAAAGTATTCCAGCTTATTTAGGATCAAGTTTTGCCTTTATATCACCAGTATTACTTTTATATAGTCAAGGATATGATTTTCAGACTATACAAGGCGGTTTTGTATTTGTAGGTATATCATTTTCAATAATAGCGATTATTGTTGGCTACACAGGTATGGGATGGATAAATAAATTATTTCCACCAGCTGCCATGGGATCAATAATAACAATTATAGGTTTAGAATTAGCTAGTAATGCAGCAGATCAAGCAGGTTTTCCGGTTGGATTAAGTAATTCTCCAACTTTAAACATAACATGGGTAATTGTTTCTATGGTTACTTTAGCTACAGTGATTTTATGTAATATCTTATTAAAAGGATTCTTGAAAGTTATACCTATATTAATAGGAGTGGTAGTTGGATACATTACAGCATTCTTTATGGGATTGGTAGATTTTAGTACTATAAATAATGCAAATTATTTTGTTTTACCTAATATAAAGGTTGCACATTTCAGTTTAAATGCAATTTTAACTATACTACCTGCAACATTCGTAGTAATTGCAGAACATGTTGGTCATTTAAAAGTTACTAGCAGCATTGTTGGAAGAGACTTATCAAAAGATCCTGGACTTCATAGATCTTTACTTGGAGACGGGCTATCAACTATCATTTCGGGAATGTTTGGTTCTGTACCAACAACAACTTATGGTGAAAATATAGGAGTTTTAGCTCTAACTAAAGTGTATAGTGTATATGTAATATGTGGGGCCGGTTTAGTATCAATTTTGCTAGGGTTTTCTGGGAAAATGTCAGCACTTATTAGCACAATTCCAACACCTGTTATTGGAGGAATAAGTTTCTTATTATTTGGAACTATTGCAACTTCAGGATTAAGAACTTTTATTGAAGAAAAAGTTGATTTTTCTAAATCAAGAAATTTAATATTAACTTCAGTAATATTCATAGTAGGATTGAGTGGAATAAAATTAACTTTAGGAACTATTGAACTTAAAGGAATGGGACTAGCAACAGTAGTTGCTATGGTGTTAAGCATAAGCTTTATGATATTTGATAAATTAGGTATAATGAACGAAGCAGAATAAGACAAAAGTTTATAAATAAGTAAATTAATTATAAGAATGCTGTTAGTATTAATAAATACTAATAGCATTTTTTTATTTTAAAGAAAAGGAGTATAAAATTAAAGAAAGTAGATATATTTAACTATTTATATTTTTATAGTTAATTTATGAATATATAAGAGTATTAAAAGAGAAACTATGTATGAAGATAAATGTATAGGAGGAATACAAATGAAATTAAAAAAATACATAAAGGTATTAAGTTATTTTATTATTTTTAACGTAATTATGAGTTTTGCTTTCATTGGAGCTGATGCTAATACTGTGAAAATAACTACTGATAAGGAGCCATTATATACAGTTGAGTACGATGGCTATGATCTTACAGCGAGAAGAATAAGAGTTGCTGGAAGCAATAATATTGCATATTGCTTAGAGATAAACGAAAAATATCCGTCTGGACAAAATTTTTCGTCAAATAGTAATCTAAGTGAATCAATTCGTAATGTTATTGCTGCCGGATATCCAAATAGATCTGTGGCTGAATTAAATCTAGATAATGAGAATGAAGCATATTTCGCTACTCAGATAGCAATATGGAGTTCAATGGAAGGATACGATGTCAATAAAATAAAAGGAAATAACTCTAAAATAGTAGATGCAATAAAGAGCATATATAATGACGGAGTAAATGGGAAATATTCAAGTAAAATAAGAAGTAAAGTATATAAAACAAGTGATGAATCTATACAAGAAATTATAGTTGTATATACTGATGATTTAGTATCTGAAGAAAAAGCAGAATCGATTCAAACAGAATATGCACCACAAGAAGGATAAATAAAATTATACATTACATGTTAATGCTGTTACATAATAAATGTTTTATGATTAGTCTAAAAAATATTTACCTTGTGACAGCATTAATGGTTAATTAGAAGGAAATCTTGGCTATTATTGACACCAATCATCTAAAATGATAACCTTTTGTTAGATTATTAGAAGTAGTAAGGTGGTGAAGAAGATTGCTGCTAAAGGATTATAGTAAGGAACAAATTAGGAATTTAGTTGAAATCATTAAAGAGTGTGTTCGTGAAGACAGATATACTATATCTTTAGAAGAAAATAAGGCGGAAAATATTCAATTTATAGAAGAATACAATATAAATGAAAAGAAGAGAATAAGTATACTATGCGATATAGACTACAAAGATTTTTGTTATGGCCTTCAAAACGTAAAAAATGGAGTTGAGCAAAATGATCTTTACGTATTTTGTTTACAAAAAGAATTGTATAATGTTGAGGATAAGAGAGAAATAGTAGATATTTATTTAAAGTTTAATGTAATATGCAATGAAGTAAATAGTAGTAGAGTATTAGTATCTCTACATAAAAGAAACAAGCCTATTACATATCTTTTTAGATAAAAAGAATTATCTTCATCTCTAAAAGGAGGGATAAACTCATGAAAAAATCAGCATTTTGTGAATATTGTTTTAGTGAAAGGGAATATCAAGTATATAAAGTAAGAAGAACATCTATACTAAAAGAAGAAGAGGTAAGCTACAAGGCTAAAGAAGCTGTTTGCAACGTTTGTGGTAATGAGATTTTTGTGTCAGACATATGTGATTATAATTTGATGAATTTATATAAAGAATATAGAAGGAATTATAATATCATTAGTACAGATGAAATACAAAAAGTTAAAATAAAGTATTCAATTAATTCAGAAGCACTTTCACTAATGTTAGGATGGAATAGTAAGACTATAGAACGATATTTAGATGGGGATATGATTGGAGTCTCCAATAGTGATTTATTAAGAAAAGTATATGAGAATGCTAGCTATTATTCTATTATATTGCAAAATAATAAGGAAAGAATAAATCCAGTAGATTACAATAAAAGTAGACAAGCTATTAGATATATTTTAGCTCAAGATCAGACAGAAGAAAAAATCGATGCAGTAATAAAATACTTGTTGATAAGATGTGAAGATTTCACAGCTTTATCAATCCAAAAACTTCTATATTACGTACAAGCATTTCATTATGTCTTTACTGGTAATTTCATGTTTGAAGAAGATTGCGAAGCTTGGAAGGATGGTCCGTTTTATCGAAGCCTATATGAAAGGTATGAACAATTTGGATATGAAAAAGTTAATAAAGATATACTTGCTAATGACAAATTAAGGTTAGAGAATTTTGAACGGAATATTGTAGAAAGTATAATAAAATTTTATGGCTGTTATAGTGGAAAAATATTAAAGGAGATGACTAAAAGCGAAGCTCCTTGGATATTAACAAGAACTAATTCTATTAATGGAAAGAGTATCAAATATGGTAAATTTAATACTGTGATTGAAAAAAGTTTGATTCAAGAGTATTTTGATAGTATTAAGGAAAAATATAATATTAGTAGTTTATTAGATATACAAAATTATAGTAGAGATTTATTCGATAAGATATCTATTTAATATAAATTTAGGAAAGAGGTAATTTATGAAAACTACATTATTACTTATTAGACATGGCGAAACAGAATGGAATGCTTTAGGGAAATTTCAAGGGTGTACAGATATAGAGTTATCAGAGGAAGGAGTAAAACAAGCGCAAATATTAAAAAATAGACTTAATGGAGAATTTGATTGGATATATGCTAGTCCGTTAAGTAGAGCTTTTAAAACAGCAAATATATTAGCATCAATTACGAATAAAGAAGTTATAATAGAACCTGAGATAAGAGAAATTAATTTTGGAGAATGGGAAGGATTGACTGTTAAGCAAATTAGTGAAAAGTATCCTGATGTTTTTAAAGCTTGGAGAACTGATAAAAAAGAAAGTTGTATTTGCGGTGGAGATTCTAGTATCCGCAATGCGGTAAGTAGAGCTAAGAAGTGTATTCAAGAAATAGTATCTAAACATAAAGGTGAGAAGATAGTAATTGTTGCTCATGGAGGAATAATAAAAGCTGGACTTATAGGAATATTTGACTGGGATATGACAATGTATCATAAAGTAGCACTTGGCAATACTTGTATTAATAAAATAACTTTCAATGATGATTTAATGCCAATGTTAGTTAGTTTAAATGATACAACTCACTTAGATTAAATTACGGAAGTTATATGAATTAATTAAAAAATGTAATTCTGTAAAAGGTCTCAAAATATATTAAATGTTAAACATAAAATAATTACTCTAAATAAATAGATAAGATTTATTTTACCAATGAAGTTTATAAAATTATCGTAAATATATTTTACGATGATTCATAAGGAGTAAAAAAGAATGATATACATAATGATAAGTATTATATTGATTTTATATTCTGGAATAAATTATTACATTAGCATATGGTTTTGGAAAAATTTATGTAGTATGATCCCTTTTTTTAATAGTGAAATATACTTTAGCTTCTTTTTTATTATATTTATAATAAGCTTAGTTGGAGTTATATGGAATCGCCATATACCTAAGTTTCTCCAGGATGGAATTTACTTGATAGCATCGTATTGGCTTGTTTTTATAGTATACTTTGCAATATTTATTGGTATAATTGAGTGCTTTTTTGTTTCAGGTAATATTTTACAGTTTATACCTATTAATATTAAACTTAATGCAAATGTTTTATTTTATATTGCTTTGATAATTCTTTTTACTGTAATGATTATAATTCTATACGGAACGATAAATGCTAAAAACGCAACAATTACACCATATAATATAGATTTACCTAGAAAGGCAGGAAAGATAAGTAAATTGCAAATAGCGTTTTTATCAGATATTCATCTTGGTAATTTAATGGATAAAAGAATAGATAAACTAATAGATAAAATTAATTCTATACAACCAGATATTGTTTTATATAAATTTTAATAACTAACTGCTAATATCTTACGGGGTAAACCTACTGTATAAAATAACAAAGCTTTTTTAATTTACCCTTGTCCAAATTTAATACATCTAAATGTGACTTAACTTGTTGAATTAACTGAGAAAAAACTTCAAATACAGTATTATGAATTACAGCTTGGCGTAAATTTTTCCAAAGGTGCTCAATTGCATTTAACTCAGAACAATATGGTGGAAGGTATAAAAAAGAAATATTTTCTATACCTTTTAAGAAATCATCTATACCTTTAAAATGATGATATCTAGCATTGTCCGCAATCAATATAACCTTTTTATTTTGATAATTTTCAGAGACCGTATTTTAAAAAAGACTTAAAATTATCTGAATTTCCTTTATCAGAAATTTGATAGATAAGATCACCGGTCTCAGGGTTAGTAGCACCAAATACAACAGCTCTTTTTCTTGTGCCACCTGGTAAAGTTTTAACTATAGGCTGAACTCCGACTTTAGTCCAAACGGCAGTCGCAGACGGCTCTGATGTTACAATAGCTTCATCTTCATAGAGAATTACAGTATTTTCGTCTTTTGATATTATCAAATTCGATAGTTCTTCTCTAAAATTAGTTAAAGTTTCTTTATCAATTTTATTACTTAATCTTTTAGCTCTAGTTTTTGAGTAGTTAAGTCTAGAAAATATATTATAAGCTGTACCAAGTGAAATTTTTTTATTGAAGTTTAAACTTACCCAATTGACAAGAAGTTCACCAGTCCAATTATTATAATTGAGCCCGGAATTATAGGGTGATTCTTTTAAAATATTATCAACAATAGCGAGTTCATCGGATGTTAAAATTGTTTTCTTTGGAGGGTGTTCTAAATCTTTCAAGCCCTCTAATCCAAATTTATTATATCTATGAATAGTCGTTCTAATTGTAGCATCAGATTGTTTTAAAAGAAGAGAAATTTCAACACTAGATTTACCTTCAAATAAATGCAAGATAGTTAATAATCTAGTTTTAATTTTGGAATTTTTCTCACTTGTATATAACGCTTTTATAGTTTCATATGATGCATGCTTTGTATTAACAGTTAATCTTTTTCTCATATGGGCCTCCTGCTTAAATATTTGATATTTTAGTATGTCCATATATGAGAAATTTAAATAGCAACCTGTAATTAAAATTTATATAATTGCAGGAGATATAATTGATTCTAATAGAGATATGATAAATTATGATTTTTCTAAGATGCAAAGTAATTTTAAAAAAATAAAAAGTAAATATGGGATTTATGCATGTTTGGGGAATCATGACTATGATCATAAAGGTGATTCATCAAATAGAATAAATAATTTCAAAAAAGTAGGAGTTAATATATTACGAGATAGTTATGTAAAAATTGATGATAGTTTTTATGTTATAGGGCGTGAAGATATCTCTTATGAAAGAATAAGCGGGATAAGAAGAAAAAAACTATCAGAAACTGTAAATGAAATTAGTGGAGAATTACCTATAATAGTGCTTGATCATCAGCCCAATAACCTAAATGAACCTGTGAGTGAAGGAATTGATTTACAATTATCTGGTCACACACATAAAGGACAGTTTTTTCCTTTTAATTTAATAACGAAAAGAGTATTTAAAATTGATTATGGATATCTAAAAATGGATAAATTTCAAATAATAGTTTCATGTGGCACAAGAACGTGGGGACCGCCTATAAGGATTGGGAGTAAATGTGAGATAGTAAATATAAATGTAACATTTAAGTAAAGGATTATTTTTAGTGTCTACAAGCAATTAAATAGATAAACTATCATGAATCAAAAATGAACAATATATAAACATAAAAAAATGAATGGAATATATGTCCTAAAAATATACAGTGTAATAAAATTGAACATTTTATTTATAAATTGTATTTTTTTGATACAGTAAATTTGTGTTAGAAAAACTACATTGTTAATAATTAGATTATAAAATTTCAATAAATGGAGAAATAAGTCTACTAATATATTTTGAAAAATTCACGTAGATTGATGAATTAGAACCTTGTATTTACAGGGAAATATATCCTTATTTGTATTAGTATGAAATAAAAATTATGCGATAAATTATACCAGAATATTACATAAACCTATATAATAAATTGATAAAATAATAACATTTGGCATAAATATTGCTTTACATAATTAATGTGGTTAAAAGCAAATAAATATGACAGATGAATTTTAGGAGGTATAAATTTATGGCACGTTTTACTTTACCTAGGGACTTATATCATGGAGAAGGGGCGCTTGAAGTACTTAAAACTTTAAAAGGCAAAAAAGCTTTTGTAGTTGTTGGTGGAGGATCAATGAAAAGATTTGGTTTTCTTAAACAAGTTGAAGATTATTTAACAGAAGCAGGAATGGAAGTAGAGCTATTTGAAGGAGTAGAACCAGATCCATCAGTAGAAACAGTAATGAAGGGTGCCGAAGCAATGAGAAACTTCGAACCTGATTGGATAGTTGCTATGGGTGGAGGATCGCCAATAGATGCTGCAAAAGCTATGTGGATATTCTATGAATACCCAGAATTTACTTTTGAACAAGCGGTTGTTCCATTTGGTTTACCAGAGCTTAGACAAAAAGCTAAATTTGTAGCTATTCCATCAACAAGTGGTACAGCTACAGAAGTTACAGCATTCTCAGTTATAACAAATTACACAGAAAAGATTAAATATCCTTTAGCTGACTTTAACATAACTCCAGATATAGCAATAGTTGATCCAGTATTAGCTCAAACCATGCCAAAAACATTAACAGCTCATACTGGAATGGATGCACTAACTCATGCTATAGAAGCATATACTGCATCGCTTAGATCAAACTTTTCTGATCCTTTAGCAATTAAAGCATTGCAGATGGTACAAGAAAATTTACTCAAGTCTTTTGAAGGAGACAAGGAAGCTAGAAACTTAATGCATGAAGCTCAATGTTTAGCAGGAATGGCATTTTCTAATGCATTACTTGGAATAGTTCATTCAATGGCTCACAAGGTTGGTGCTGTATTCCATATTCCTCATGGATGTGCGAATGCTATATTCTTACCATATGTAATTCAATATAATAGAACAAAATGCGAAGATAGATATGCTGATATTGCTAGAGCATTAAAATTAGAAGGAAGTACAGATTCAGAATTAACTGATTCATTAATTGGAATGATTAATAAAATGAATAGTGATTTAAATATTCCTCATTCAATGAAAGAATATGGGGTTACAGAGGATGATTTTAAGGCAAATCTTTCATTTATTGCTCATAATGCAGTGTTAGATGCATGTACAGGATCAAATCCTAGAGAAATAGATGATGCTACAATGGAAAAATTATTTGAATGCACATATTATGGGACAAAGGTTGAACTATAGTACTTAGATGTATAAATTTAATAACATAAGAATAAAATAATATAATTGTATAAATCAATGTTTTTGATTTTCATAATAAAAAGCTCTCTTTTGAGGGCTTTTTTATTATGAAAAAATTATGGGAAAATTATAATATTTATTGTTATTTTTTATTTAAATGATAAAATTACTTTAATATTAAGAAAATAACAATTGCTATGAGATGAATGAAAGTCACATAATGTAATTTGGTGTAATAAATAAAAGAGTGTGATTAACTGTTTTTAGTAAATATTATAGTAGTTTGCAGTTAACATTACAAAAGGCCGGTTCAAACTTTACAGTTTTAATTGGTCTATTATTATATTTGGGTAGGAGTAAATATTAAATAATTAAAAGATTAAACGATTAAATTAAGTTTTCAATGCTTAAAGGGGGATAAAATATGATTAATAATTTAAAAGTTAAACAGAAGATTTTCTTATTTTCGTGGATAATGATTTTATTGATTATCTTTATGGGGGGAGTTGGATATTATTATAATTTGCAATCAAATAGCAATGTAACATCCATGTATAAAGATAGATTGCTTCCGGTACAGTGGTTAAATGATAATAGAAACCAATCAAGAGCAATAGAAGCAGATACATATAATATTATTTTGAATATAAAAGATACTGAAGAACAAAATAAGAAATTAAATGATATTAAAGATAGAGTAAAGGCATACGATAACAACTGGCAGGCGTATAAAGAAACTGAGCTTGACCAATATGAATTAGAAATTATACCATTAGTTGAGAACGATCTTAAAGAATATAGAGCAGCAAGAGATGAAATTATAAAATTAGCTATGGATGGGAAGCAAGAAGAGGCTTTAGAAAGGTATAAATCAATAACTGGGAAAGTAGATGAATTTCAAAAAAACTTAAAGGCTTTGGCGATATATAGTACTGATAAAGCACAAGAAATAAATATTCAAAATAACAATAGTTTTAGTTATTCTAGAAAGATTTTTATAATACTAGGTTTTTTGTCAGTAGTGATAGCAGCTACTTTATCAGTTATTATATCTAAAACAATTGCTAACCCATTGAAATTATCAGTAGAGTGCATTAGAGTTTTAGCTAAGAGAGATTTTACAGTATCAGTTCCTGAACTGATTTTAAAACGAAAAGATGAAATTGGAGATCTAGCTAATTCAATATTTTTAATGAAAAATGATATTAGTATTTTAGTAAAGGAGATAATGGAAAAGGTTTTGCGGTAGTAGCAGAAGAAGTTAGGAAGTTAGCGGAAGAGGCATCTCAGGCTGTTACTATTATAAAAGATACAATAGTAAAAGTACAAGCTGCGTTTAGAAATTTTTCTGATAATAACGTAGAAGTATTAGATTTTATAAAAGAAGATGTAAATTCTAAATTTGAGGATATGAAGAATATGGGGAATCAATATTATGATGATGCAGAATTTGTAGCAAATATGTCAGAGGAACTTACAGCAACAATTCATGAAATAACTAATGCAGTACAAAATACAGCTGAAATTGCACAGAAATCATCTGAAAACGCTGAAACAATAAAAGATAGTGTAAGCGAAACAACAATTGAGATAGAGCAGCAGGCTCTGCTAGCAGAAAAGTTAAATGAAGTGGTGAACAAATTTAAGATATAAGTAATTATATATAAGTAGATCTCTTTAAAATTATAGTATTTAAAGAAAAAAAGATAGCATTTTCAAGATGAGGTGCTATCTTTTTTTGTGAATTATTTTTCATTTAATGAGAAATCTTCCTCGCATAAATATATTGGTATAAGTTCATAGGTAAATCTCTAATAATAATATTTATTTAAAATGTATATAATTTGTGATTGGAATGTAACAAAACTGTGACAATTATTTTCTAGAATGTAAATATAGATTTAAAAGAGTTTATAACTCAACATTTAATTTATAAAAGATATTTGAGGTGATAAATATGAATGATAAAACAGTTTATTCTGTTATAGTACCTTTATATAATGAGGAACTTGTTATAAATCAAAGTTATAAAAGACTTAAAGAAGTTATGGATTCTACAAATGAAAGTTACGAAATTGTATTTGTGAATGATGGAAGTAAAGATAGAACAAGAGAAATAGCAGAAGAAATATGTAGCAGAGATGAGAATATAAAACTCATTAATTTTTCAAGAAATTTTGGTCACCAAGCGGCTATAACTGCAGGTATGGATTTAGCATTAGGAGATGCAATTATTGTAATAGATGCTGATCTCCAAGATCCACCAGAAGTAATGCTTAAAATGATTGAAAAATGGAAAGAAGGTTATGAAGTTGTCTATGGAAAGAGGGTAAAGAGAGAAGGGGAAACCTTTTTTAAAAAATTTACGGCAAGAGTTTATTATAGATTATTAAGAAGTATGACAACAGTTGACGTTCCAGTAGATGCAGGGGATTTCAGACTTATAGATAGGAAGGTGTGTAATACATTAATAGCTCTGCCTGAAAGGAATAGATATGTACGAGGACTCGTGAGTTGGGTTGGTTATAAGCAAACCTATGTTGAATTTATAAGACAGGAAAGATTTGCAGGAAAAACTAAATATCCTCTAAAAAAGATGTTTAAGCTGGCATGTGATGGTATAACAGCACTATCGTATAAACCACTTATTATTGCAGGACATTTTGGGATCATAGCTTTGCTGGTTGGAATTATTTTAATGTTTGTTGATATTACGAAAGCTATAATTAATAAAAGCAGCGTGTTGAATTTTACTATGATGATAGGAATTAACATGATGATGTTTGGAGTAGTTTTAGGTTGTATTGGGATAATGGGTCAGTATATTGGAAGAATATTTGATGAAAGTAAAGGTAGGCCAATTTATGTAATTTCTAGTACAACAAATTATAATAGATCAAGTAAAAAATATAATATTATTAATCTAGAGAAAAAGACTTTATAGAGGGGGAACAAATTTGAAGAAACTAAAATTAACTAAAGAGAATATAAGTATATCTTTAATTTTAATATTATCTGCGGTATTGAATTTTGCTAATATAGGAATTGAAGGATATGGGAATAGTTATTATGCCGCTGGAGTAAAGAGCATGACTTTGAATCTTAAAAATTTCTTTTTTGTATCCTTCGATCCAGGGAGTTTTGTTACAATTGATAAACCGCCAATGGGATTCTGGATACAGGCCTTATTTGCTAAGATACTTGGATTTAACGGATGGAGTATATTGTTACCACAAGCATTAGCTGGAGTAATTTCAGTTTATCTTATATATTTTATAGTGAAAAGATCTTTTGGAAGTGCCGCTGGACTTATTTCAGGATTATGTCTCTCAGTAACTCCAGTTTTTGTAGCAGCAAGTAGAAACAATACAATAGATAACTTGCTTGTTCTAACACTGCTCTTTGCATGTTTAGCTCTTACACTAGCCGCTGAAAAAGGAAAAGCTAAATATCTTTATCTAAGTTTAATACTTGTCGGAATTGGTTTTAATATAAAAATGCTGGAAGCATATATGATTGGGCCAGCAATTTATATAACATATCTTCTTTCTTCATCTATAACATTAAAAAAGAGAATAGTTCATATTGTTATAGGCACATTTGTTCTTATGTCAGTATCATTATCTTGGGCTTTAATTGTAGATTTAGTTCCAGCACAAAATAGACCTTATATTGGTAGTAGTACAGATAATAGTGTTATGGAACTTATAGTTGGTCACAATGGATTAGAAAGACTTGGAATTGGCAGTAAATCAAATAAAGGATTTAATGCTAGCAATAATAAAAAAGATGATAGACAAATTCAAAATAATACTGAAGTAATTAATGATCAGAATCAACAAGTGAATAAAGAAAATTACAATGGAAGCACTAATAGAATGGTAAGTGGAGCAGAAAATAGAGATGGACAAGGTGACGGAAGTATGCAGAAAGCACCTAATGAAGGAATGCCAGGAGGCCTAGGAGGACAAGGTGGACTTCAAGGTACCTTTGGAGGACAGACAAAAGCAGGAATAGCAAGATTATTTTCTAAAAATAGTTTATCTGATCAAATAGTATGGTTTTTACCACTTGCGTTGTTAGGTTTTGTAGCTGGTGCTATAAAAGAAAAACTAAGATTAAAGTTAGATAATAAAAGAAAAATATCACTAGCATTATGGATTTTATGGTTGGTACCTGAATTCATATATTTCAGTTACACAACAGGTTTATTCCATCCATATTATTTAACAATGATGGCACCTCCGGCTGCAGCATTAGCTGGAATCGGAATAGTAACAATGTGGAAACTTTATAATGAAAAAAAATGGACGTCATGGTTATTACCGATATCATTAATTATAGAAGGTTTTGTTAATATGATGATGTTATCTTATTTTTCAAATAATCTATCAGATAGTATAAGAAAAATAATTTTAATAGCCTTGTTATTATGTTTTTTAACTTCATCAATATTAGCAATATTAAATTTATTGAGCTTTATTAGAAGAAAAAATAATACTAATTTAAGTGATAATAAGGACATACATTTGAAAAAGATATTGCTAGGAATTTCTATGGTTAGTATTTTAACTGTACCATTTATTGGATCAAGTGCAGCAATTACTCATAGTGTAAATAGTACTATTCCTACTGCTGGATTGGAACTTCTTTCAAACGGCGAAAGAGGTGGAGCAAGTTTTGGCAAGGAAAGAAGTGACAATGGTAAAAATTCGAAGTTACTTGATTTCTTAAAAAGTAATATAACAACTGAAAAATATTCACTTGTTGTACCATCATCACAAAGCGCTGATAGTATAATAATCCAAACTGGTGAACCAGTAATGGCACTTGGTGGATTTTCAGGATCTGATAAGATTCTTTCTTTAGATGAATTTAAAGAGATGGTTAAGAATGGAGAAGTAAGATATGTACTCACTGGTGGCATGAGCAGAGGCGAAAGTAGTGAAATTCTAAAATGGGTTGCTGAAAATGGAACATTAGTTCCGGAAAATCAATATAAGGATGTGGTATCAGGTAATGAACCAAATATTAAAGACAGTAACGATATAAAAAATAAGTCAAGAGATGATAATCAGAATATAAATTCAGTAAGGCAGAATATGGGAGGACCAGGAGGAAATAATTCGGAACAATTATATGATTTAAAGGATGAAGCAAATATTTTAAAATAAGTTTTTTAGAATAAAAGGGCATGTATTAGTGCAAGTTATTAAGATTTAGCTACATAAAGACTAAAGAGTTTAACTATTTAGTAGTTTTAGAACTAATTCTTATAGTTTAATATTTGCAAGAACAAGCCCTTTTTTAGTAGAATAAATTCCTAAAATTTTAAAGAAAATGATCAATATATATGTTGCAATTCACAATGCACATTTCATAATTCACAATTACAGCTAAAATTCTTGAAATATTTTTAGAATTATGATGAAGAATTATTTTTGTAATATATATATATTTAAAATTCTCGCAAGCAAAATAATCGATTAAGGCTAGAATGTAGAAACTTAATCGCAACATATATTTATATATTGTGAAAGGAAACAATAGTGATGAATGAAGTAAACTTTAAGAAATATATATTTAGAATAGGTTTGATTTTTATATTATTAGTATCAATGTTTTCTAGTATTTATGCGGTAAGAAACTATAAAAGTATTAATACTATGGAACAAAGTGGTGGATTAAAAAAAATATTAAATATAAGAGATGGCGAAAATTTACCAGATAATATACCTTCATTGAACAATAGCGGATCTAATTTAGAAAATAATGAGATCAAAAGTGATAATAGCCAATATGATCCAAATGGAATAGTTCCACAAAATGCTGATTCTATTGAGAAAGGAATGAATGATAAATCACAGCAAGATGGAAGTGTAGGGATAAATGGAGGTCGTGATACTAAATTTGGATCTAATAGTAAACAAAGAGGAAACAATAAAAATGCTAAGCAAGGGGAGGCAAATGGCAATATTCAAAGAGGGGGAGTGGATGATAGATATCTTTTAAGTATAACTATATATTCAGTAGTATTTTTAATTGGATCATGTAGCGCTTACTGTTTAATTAAACAAAAAAATATAAAGTTTAATTATAAAGATGAAAAATTCATAATAATTATATTAATATTTACAGGAATTTTTCTTAGAATCGCAGCTTCTACACTTGTAAATGGACATAATGATATTAATTTATTTAAAAGTTGGGCAGAAACTGCGGCAAACGGTTTTTCACAATTTTATGCTAATGCTAGACAAGCCGATTATCCACCTGTATATATATACATATTAGGGTGCATAGGAAAAATTGCAAATATACAAGTATTTAATTCGTATTATATATTATTACTTAAAATTCCATCTATAATAGCAGATGTTGCGACAGCTTATTTTATATATAGAATTGGGAAAAGGTTTTTGAATACAGTAACTAGTATTTTTTTAGCTACATTTTATATTTTTAATCCAGCAATTTTTATAGATTCTACATTTTGGGGACAAGTTGATTCTTTATTTACATTACTTATTGTTATTTCGATATATCTGTTATATGAAAAAAAATATGCATTTTCATCAGTAATGTTTGCATTATCTGTACTTATGAAACCACAGGGAATCATATTTCTTCCAGTACTTTTCTTTGAATTAGTTAGACAAAGAAAAATTAGAAATTTTATATATGCTGCAGCTTCAGCGATAGCAACTATAATTGTAATTATAATTCCTTTTTCAGTAAACGAACAAAGTCCAATTTGGATTTTTAATCTTTACTTAAAGACAATATCAGAATATCCATATGCTTCTGTAAATGCGTTTAATTTTTTTGGTTTAGTAGGAGCAAATTATAAAAATGATAATACTACATTTTTTATATTTAGCTATCATACAATTGGAATTATGTTTATAATTCTAACAACTTTAATTGGATGGATTTTATATATAAAAGGGAATGACAGAAAGTATATTTCGGCAATATCCTTACTTCAAATTGCAGGAGTATTTACGTTTTCGGTTGGAATGCACGAAAGATATTTATTTCCAGCGGTAGCATTATCAATTTTAGCATTTATATATTCAAAAGACAGGAGATTTTTTATAATGGCTATTGGATTTAGTATTACTAGCTATATAAACATCTCTACGGTTTTCTTCAAAACAAACACATCAGTTTTTGAGGTTTTATTGAAAGTAACTTCATTATTTAATGTAATATTAGTTTTATATTTAGTAAAAGTTATTATAGATAACACTGTTAAAAAATTTTCTTTAAAGATTGATAATAAGGAGAGTGAATTGTTATGAACGTAAGAAAAGCTGTAATACCTGCAGCTGGCCTTGGAACTAGGTTTTTGCCAGCAACTAAAGCCCAGCCAAAAGAAATGTTACCTATAGTAGATAAACCTACTATCCAATATATCGTAGAAGAAGCAGTTGAATCTGGGATTGAAGAAATACTTATAATAACAGGGAGAAATAAACGGGCTATAGAAGATCATTTTGATAAATCTGTAGAGCTTGAAGATGAGCTTGAGAATAGTAAAAAAGACGAGTTGCTTAAGATGGTACAAAGTATATCCAATATGGTGGATATTTACTATACACGCCAAAAAGAACCTAAAGGACTTGGAGATGCAATAAGTCATGCCAAAAATTTTGTGGGAAATGAACCTTTTGCAGTAATGCTTGGTGATGATATTGTTGATAATGAAATCCCATGTCTAAAACAATTAATAAATTGCTACGATAAATATAAGACTTCAGTATTAGGCGTTCAAGAAATTGCTGAATGCAATATACCGAAATATGGAATAATAAAAGGTATAGAAATTGAAGATGGACTTTATAAGGTTAGTGATATGGTGGAAAAGCCTAAAATTGAAGAGGCACCATCTAACATAGCTATTTTGGGTAGATATATAATAACTCCAGATATATTTGACATACTTGAAAGTACTAAACCAGGAAAATCAGGAGAAATTCAATTGACAGATGCGCTAAAAGAATTAACAAGACAAGAAGCAGTATATGCTTATTGCTTTGAAGGAAAAAGGTATGATGTTGGTGATAAGCTAGGATACCTTCAAGCTAATATAGAATTTACTTTAAAGCGTGATGATTTAAAGGATGATTTTATAACGTACTTGTCAGATTTAAGAGATAGAAGTGTTAATCTAGATTTGATTCATTAAAATATAATACATTGTCTAGGTGATGCAAACTTTATATAATTTTCCCTGTTTGTATAAAAACATTTTATAAATAAATTAATATATCAATAGTTAGGAAAAACAAATTTATAGTATGAGTATAGTTAATTAATGTTGGGTATATTAGTAACGTAAGATAAAAAGTAATCAAAGGAGGAGAAATATGAGTAGTTCAACTATGACTATTGCGACTAAAAAAAAGCTAGAACATAAGGATCAGAATGCTATAATAACGAATTCAACATCTGAAACAATTGTTGTATATGGACCAAGAAGGGAAACAGATGGAGGAAACTATGATAATTCGTGGTATGTTCTCCACTCAGGAGAAACTATTCCTAGTGATTGGCAATGTGACGGAATTTTTATTCCTAAGGATAGAAAATTTATGCAAATGAGCGATGAAACTATACAAGGTCCAGTAGCTGTAAAGTTTGGAAGCTTGATGCCAGTTACAATAATACAGGATGGAGAAGTATATATAGAAAAAGGTAGTCACAATGAAGGAGTATTTCATAAATCTGAAATAGATTGGGATGTACCAGACTTTGATGCGGAGTATTGCCAAAATATAAGCATGGCAGCATATCAAATCCAACCAAATAAGCGGTTTTAAATCTTTCTTAAAAATAAAAATCCATGGATTACTTTTTAGTAATACGTGGATTTTTTAAATAAACATTAGATAATATAAAATTAATATTTAAAGTCTTGCAAAAAACAAATATTTGTAGATCACAAATATAGATATAATAAGGGCAAAGGAGTGAAAAGAATGTCAAAAGCTTTATTTGTAAATATGTTAGGTCACGGACATGTTAATCCAACTATAGGAATAGTTAGGGAACTCATAAATAGAGGAGAAGATGTTACATATATAGCAGGAGAAGAGTTTAGAGATAAAATAGAAAAAACAGGTGCCAAGTTTATTGGGCATAAAAACTTATTTGATTTATCTAGTTTAATTACCAGTAGTTTAAATTTAGAAACTAATGAAAAACTATTGAATGCCCTTAATACTTTTAAAGAAATAATCGAAGAGATCTTCAAATTAGATGAAAAATTTGATTATATTATTTACGATTCTTCGTTTATATTAGGTGAAGAAGTTGGAAGAGTATTAAATATACCAACAATTTCTTCTAGTAGCATTTTTGCAATAAATGAAAAAATAATAAAAAGTTTGTTAGATCTGCCAATCTCACAAAAATTTAAGTTAAAGATGGAAGGAGCTAAGCCAAAGATTAAAGAAATTCTAAGCAGTCATAATTATGTGGACTTTGTCAATGAATTACAAGAGAAGTATAATATAAAGTTTCCTAGTATGGTAGAGAGATCTGGAAAGAAAGGAATGCTTAATATTGTATATACATCTAAGTATTTTCAACCATATAGCGAAAGTTTTGATGAAAGTTATAAATTTATTGGGTCATCAGTAATAGATAGAAAAGAAAGTATTGACTTTGATTTATCAAATAATGAGGATAAGAAGGTAATTTATATATCGCTAGGAACTATATTCAATAATTCTATTGAATTCTATGAGTGTTGCTTTAAAGCTTTTTGCAATATGAATGTAAAAGTTATTATGTCTGTAGGTAGAAAAATTGATATAAGCATATTTAAAAATATCCCATCAAACTTTATAGTTCGTAACTATGTACCACAATTAGAGGTATTAAAATATGCAGATGTATTTATCACTCATGGTGGCATGAATAGTACAAATGAAGGTTTATACTTTAACATACCATTAATTTTAATACCTCAATCGGTTGATCAACCTTTTGTGGCTAATAGGGTGGCTGAACTTGGCGCAGGAATTGTGATAGAAAAAGATAGAATTACGCCGGAAGCACTAAATAAATGTGTAGCTGAGATACTATCAGATGATAACTTTAAGCTTAACAGTGAGAAGATAGGTGAATCCTTAAGGGAAGCAGGAGGATATAAAGTTGGAGTTGATGAAATAATAAAGCTGAAAAATTCTATGAAATAGGATTTAGCTATTGATAAATCAAATTTAATTATTTTAGATTTATTGTATATAAACATAAGGTGCTAGAATATCGCAAATTCATTTGAATTATGCGATATTTATTTTAAAAATTTATAATTTATATGGAAGAAATTCGCATTAAATGAAATATAATATTATAATTTATGTATAGTATATTTATTATAATATTTCAAAAAGAAATAAAGCTATATATAATTGATTATTAACTTTATATTAATTAAATAGGAGATGCAATATGGAATTAAGAGATATATACAATAATAAAGGATATAAAACTGAAGTAAGAAAAGAACGGTCCGAAAAGTTAGAAGATGGTGAATATTATTTAGCAACTGAAGTGTGGATAATTAATAGCAGAAGCGAAATATTAATTCAACAAAGATCAAGTAACAAGGATGTACTTCCTAATATGTGGGGACTAACTACAGGATGTATGGTTAGTGGAGAGGGCTCAAAGGAAGGAGCTTTGAGAGAAGTTAATGAAGAGATAGGATTATCTATTGAAAAAGATGAATTAAATTTTATTCGTAGAATATTTCGTGAAAATTCTATTTGGGATATATATTTTGTATATAAGGATGTTGAGTTATCGAAATTAATCCTTCAAAAGGAAGAAGTTAGTAACGTTAAATTTGTATCTATTGAAGAATTTAATAATATGCTTTTATCTGGAGAACTATTTGAATATCCAGAAATTTATGATATGTTATCCCTAATTGATGATAAAGTTAGTGAATATTAGAGGTAGTTAGTTATATCAAGTAAGACAAGAAAATTTATAATACATATCTTAATATTTGTTTATTTTAAGAGAACAGAATGATCTGTGACATGTTTGTAACAAAAATTAGCTACAATAAGAATAATTGATATTTTTGTGGAGGGATATAATGAAGGGGAAAAGGATACTAGTTGTTGATGATGAACCATTAATAAGAAAACTCGTGACAGATTTTCTGAAAAAACAAGGGTATGTAACAATTGAGGCTGATGATGGAAAGAAAGCTATGAATTTGTTTTCTAGTGAGGAAAATATAGATTTAATAATTCTTGATGTAATGCTGCCAGAATATGATGGATTTACTGTATGCAGAGAGATAAGAAAGAAATCTAAAGTTCCGATTATTATGCTAACTGCAAGGGGAGAGGAATTTGATGAAGTTTTTGGATTAGATATTGGAGCTGATGAATATATATCAAAACCTTTTAGTCCTAATATACTAATAGCGAGAGTTAATGCTGTTTTGAGAAGGGCAAATTCAGAAGATAGAGGTAAGGAGCTCAAAGATTTTAATGGATTGACAATAGATCATAGTGCCCATCAAGTGGTTATAGATGGAGAAGTTGTTGATTTAAGTCCTAAGGAATATGAACTATTGATTTATCTTTCTGAAAATTATGGAAAAGCATTAAGTAGAGAGCAAATATTAGATAAGGTATGGGGATATGATTATTATGGAGACTTAAGGACAGTGGATACACATATAAATAGATTAAGAATAAAGTTAGATAGAAAAAGTGATTATATACAAACAGTACGTGGTTACGGTTATAGGTTTGAGGAATAGGTATGAATAAGTCATTAAGATCAAAACTTTTTTTATCTATAACTTTATTGTTAGTTTTTTTTATCTCTGCTTTATGGATATTAAATAACTTATATCTTCAGCAATACTATATTAAGAATAAAGAAAATATGCTTGAAAATAATGCAAAGCATTTAGTTGATATGTATACTGGAGACCCAAATGATATTCAAGATGAATTGGATAGAATCGCAAATATAATAGGAGGCAGTATTGATATTAGAGATAAAGAGGGTAAACTCATATATAAATCTTCAAGGCGACTGCCAAATGAAAAAAATATAATTGATAATATGGGTAATAAATTTAGACCTAATATAGAACCACCACCAGATTCGGATGCTCAAAATGATAAGATTAACAATACATATAGTGAAGGTAAGTATACATTTGAAAATAGATGGGATGTTCAGCTTAAAATAAACTTTCTAACTCTTGTAACCAAAACAAATAATGGTGACATCCTTGCTATAAGAGTTCCATTAGTCTCAATAAGTGAAAGTGTTGATATTGCAAATAGATTTATATTAATAATTGGAGGAGTAATTATACTTTTAGGTAGCTTATGGGCATTTTGGTTTTCAAAAAGATTTACAAAACCAATACTAGAATTAAATAGCATAGCGCAGAATATGGCTAAATTCAATTTTGGTAAAAAATGCAATATAAATGGAAAAGATGAAATCGGACAGCTTGGACAAAGTGTTAATTATCTATCTGGAGAGCTAAGTCGGGCAATTACGGAATTAAATATAAAGAATAAGAAATTAGAAGAAGATATAGAGAAGGAAAGAAAAATAGACGAAATGAGAAAAGAATTTATCTCAAGTGTTTCTCATGAGTTAAGAACTCCGCTATCAGTAATACAAGGCTATGCGGAAGGACTTGTAAGCAATGTTACAGAAAGTGATGAAGATAGGAAATTTTACTGTGATGTTATTATGAATGAAACTGATAAAATGAATAAATTAGTAAGAGATTTATTAAACTTATCACAAATTGAATCTGGTTATTTTCATATAGAAAAAACAGAATTTGATTTAGTATCATTAATAAAATATGTACTTAATAGATATAAATCAACTTTCGAAGAAAAAAGTATAGAAATCAAATTTGAATCCGGAGAAAGCGTGATTGTATATGGAGATATGACTCGTATTGAGCAAATACTTACAAACTACATTAATAATGCAATTAATCATGTAGACAATAATAAGATCATTAGGATAAATAAGATTAGTGTTAAAGATAAGATAAGAGTAAATGTATTTAATACAGGAAAACATATACCAGATGAATATTTGGATAAGATATGGAATAGCTTTTATAAAGTAGATAAAGCTAGGACAAGAGCTTATGGAGGCTATGGCTTGGGCTTATCTATAGTAAAGGCGATAGCAGATCTTCATAGTAATGCTTATGGAGTGGAAAACACTGAAGGTGGAGTTAACTTTTGGTTTGAAATTGATAAAATAGATTTAAGTTCAGCAGCAAATTAAAAATAAAAATACAAAGGGAGTTGTCGGTATATCAGATTAAAATCTGTTAGCGGCAGCTCCCTAATTTATATATAAGTTTTCAATAAGCTAATTTATTCATTATAGAATTATTTAGTTTATATAGCCTGATAGCCTAAGATAAGTTTCGATGAACTAAATTTTCTAGAAAATACATATTATAAATTATTTTTGATTTTTATTTTGTTCGAAACACCAATGCTTGTACCAGTTAAAACACCACATAACATGGAGTAAACAATTGTAGGAATTTCAATCACATAAATACCAATAGCGGCAATAAATAATAAAGAAATCATTAAAAAGAGTATACAAAAAAATTGCTTCCATTTTTGTTGAACTTTAATTTTTGAATTTATTATATCCGCAAATTTGTATTTTTCATCGAATTTTAAATAGATAGCTTGACTCAGTGTTAGTAAAAATACCATGGGCAATAATTTATAAAGTAAATCTATCATATTATTTTACCATCCTCCACAAAAATAATTTAGTATTTAGGTATTTAAGCTCTAATAATAGATATTTTTATACCTAATTATAATATGGGAGAAATAAATAGACAAATGGTTCTTTATTACATTAGAGTAATTATATTCTTTTATAAGTGTATCCTACTTGAGAATAGTTATTATCCTTAATATTTAGTTATACGCTTAGAATCAATAAGGGTAAAGAAATGGTAAAAATTTAGCTTAAATGCTTACAAAATAAGGAAAAATGTTTTAAAAAAACAAATTTAATGAATCAAAAGTTATGATATAATTATTGTAAAATTATTACAATAATTATATCATACAAAACTAAAGGACAACTTAATTTCTATAAATTATTTAGGATTAAGAAGTGTTTGGTTCCATACTCTTAGATTATTGGAATGATTTAAAATATGCATAGCTAAAAGGAAAACAATAATGAATAAAAGGAGGAATACAATGGGGAAGGTGTTGGGAAATAGATATAATAATAAATTGACAAGATTTATCCTAAGTTGCATTGCAATAATATCAGTATTTTTTACAAATTTTATAGCTGCTAAAGCTACAATAGGAAATAGTATCTATGAAGTGAGTTCAAATAACATTAATATGATTAGGGAACAACATAAATTTATCATTGATGCACCTATAAAATTTTATAATGACATAAAAAGATTAGAGCAGGTAATAGACTTCAAATTTAAAGTTCCGGATTTTTTTCCGGAAGGGTATAAAGTGCAAGAACTTCAATTAAAAAAAATTTCTGATAAAGATAATGTTTTAGAAATATTTTATGGAAATAAAGATGGAATACGTTCATTACAAATATCGGAACAAGATCCTTCAGAATCATTAAAAGTGATAGAAAATGGGAAATCTAAGGCATTAGAAAATTCTCAGGTGGAAATCTCTAAGCAACCAATGAAAGTAGGAGATATAAATGGACTAAGTGTTATTTTAACAACCACATTTCCGGTAAAAAAAGCTATGGAAAACCAATTAAGTGAAATAAAAGCTGTTAATAATTATTTTTCATGGAAAGATGATGGATTATGGTATAGTGTGGAATATAAATCGGAGTCTAAAAGCGAAAGGAGTAGTAATAACTCATTAGAGCTTTCAAGTGATGATATAAAAAATATAGTGAAATCGTTAAAATATCCTGAAGATACAAAAGATTTAAATTATTGTATAAAGAATCTTAATGGTGGAGATGTAGAAATGAACATTTATGACAGAGATGATATAGAAGAAGCAAAAAATGCTCTGGAATTTGATCCTAAATTTCCAATTAGAATTAACAATAATATAAGTATAACTAACTCCACTGCTAGATTAGTTGGAGATTTGAATAATAACAAAGAAAAAGCATGCTATGAAATAAATAATCTTTATTCAAACAAAAATGGTTCGATAACATTTACTCAGACTGCGAATTCATCAGTTTATGATGAAATGATGAAAAATAAGTATATTAAAATTAATAAAGAAGGAAATGTAGAGAAGAAAATTCAAGAATTAAGAATTGAAAATAATCAAGTATTTAAACGTTCACAAGAAGGTATCGTGCCTCAGGTTAATTATGTTTGGAAAGAAAATAACATATATTATAGTGTGATATTTTTTGTGAATATTGAAAATTGTGATGAAATTGTTAAAGAATTTATGAATTCAAAGCCACTAGAATAGAGCTATTTAAATAGAATATTGATAAATATATTATGGTAAGAAGACTTTTATAAAAATAGTAGGGAATATAACAGACAGACCCTACTATTTTTTAATTAAAAGGTCAATTAGCGCTAATTATAGAGGGGGTACCCCAAATTTCATTTATAAAGTTAGTGCTAATTTTAAAGTAGATTGTAGGATATTCTCCATAGTATATATAACCATTCCTTAATATTGTAAAAGGAACATTTTTACTACCATCTTTTAAATCTAAGAATATCTTTTTACATTTATCATTATTTGTATAGTCATCTAAAGAATTCTCTATATTTTCTGGTAGATATGGAGTTGAATCATCTAGTTCTTGAACAAAAGAATTAAGAAAATTAGGATCACTAGTTGTATAGAAGTTTTCTTTTTCATTATTCGAATCACTAGATGTTTGAGTTTGAACTCTGGCGTTTACGATATTTCCCGGGAGATTAAATTTTCCAAAAAAATCATTTCCGGTAGTTATTGTAATTCCATTAAGGCACTCATAAATTTCAGGGTGATTTGTCCCATCACTTAAAGTTACATTAGTCATTATTCTAAAATCTTCATCATATCCGTTTACCGCATATACATCATTAGTACCTATATTAGAAATGATATTTTTAGAATATGTGTTCATAGGATTAAAGTTATTTAATTCACCTGTTGTAGTACCGATTTTTCTGCCTAAAATATCTTTTGAATCTATTAATATAGGCGCGCGGAGATATACATTTCCGTTGTAAACAATTAACGGAACCATTTTCACTGATTTAGTTCTATCCTGAAGATCAGGTATCTGAAATTTTGGAATGTATACAGTATTCGAACTAAAACTTCTCAAGGTTGAATTAAGGGTCAAAGCTTCATTCTTGTTAGAATTATTAGTAGTAGTGTTTGAAGTTGTTGCATATTGTGATGAATTTATATCATTTGAAGGTGTTAGATTATTATTATTATTATTATTATTATTATCATTATCAGAATTCTGGGAAACTGATGCTACATTTTCATTAGTGCTAGTATTTCCTAAAGTCGTCTCTTTAGAATATTTAACTTTATTATTACTATTATTATTGTTGTCATAGTTATTGTTAGTACTTGGTGAATTATCATGAAAACTTGAACTATTTTTTATACCAGTAGAGTTTTCAGCTTTTACATTTGATTTATTATTATCAATAGCATGGTTATTATTTTTGTTAGAAACAGGAGAAGAAATTGAATTATCATTAGTGAATTTATCTAATTCATCTTTTGAGGCATATGTCGTATTTCCAGAATCTATATTTTGGTGTTTATATGTATTATTTATAATTAGTTTAAAACTAGCGGTACCTAAAAGTATTAATAAGACAGCAGCTGCTTTTAATCCAAGTGGAGAATAATTTTTATTTGTTTTTATTCTTAATTGTGAAGCATCATTTAGTAATTCCATTTTTAGCTTGTCTTTAAATTCTTCACTTGCTTTTATTTTGGAAAAAGAGCTCTTAATTTTATTCATATTCAAAATCCTCCTTTAGTATAGATTTTAGTAATTTTCGTCCTCTGCTAAGTTGTGAACCTACAGTAGATTCCTTTATGTTTAAAATATTAGAAATTTCAGAAATACTATAATTCTCATAATAATATAAAAAAACGATACTTCTATATTTTACTGGTAGGCTAAGTACTGCTTGGATTACATCATTATCTTCCTGAGTTGTATCAACAAAATCATCTTCTAATGATGTGGTATTTTTAAAATAAGAAGACTTTAATTTATCTTTACTTAAATTTATAGCAACTCTAATTAACCAGGATTTCTCATGTGTTTCGTTCTTAAAATCAGGTCGTTTTTCAAGTAGTTTTATAAAAACCTCTTGGGTTATGTCTTCGGCATCACTTAAATTTTTCATATATGAATACGAAATTCGAATCAGCATATCGGAATACGTTTCTATTAAGTAATGAATGTAACTTTTGTTATTATCCAACTCATCCATTTGATTTTTACCCCCTCCAATACTTAATACGATTTATAACAACAAAATTTTGCAAACGATAATAATTTTCTTAGTTTATGATGAATTTCAATTTATTAGAATAAGTATATACGAGTAATAATTGTATATAGAATACTTTAAAAGATATTAAGAGTTTAATCAATTAAAATTCGAAAAATAATATTTTCATATATGTCTGTCATTAAACTAAGTAACATATAATATAAAAGCACTTTTTCTGAAATATTGTGTAGCAGCTTATAGGGAGAAATTAAGGTAAAAGAAAACTATCACTTTTAGTAATAGAAATGAAAAAGCTGTGCAAACTTATATATGAATAATATAGTAAGGGAGATAGATACATGAACAAAGTATTATATGTTAAAGCAAATGCAAAACCGGAAGGTCAATCAAGAACTTTTAAAATTTCAGATAACTTCATAGATGAATATAAAAAAAATAATCCCGATGATGAAATTATTACATTAGATTTGTATAAAACAGATATAGATTTCTTAAGAAGTAAGGATCTAGATACAGTATTCGGACCTAAAAACGATGAGAGTAAAAGTCATCCAGTACTTAAATATGCATATCAATTTGCAGAAGCTGATAAATATGTTATAGCAGCACCAATGTGGAATTTAAGTGTCCCAGCGATATTAAAGGCATATGTTGATTATATAAGTGTAGTAGGAATTTCGTTTAAATACACACAAGAAGGAGCTGTAGGACTTTTAGAAAATAAAAAGGCTGTATATATTGCGGCAAGAGGTGGCTCATATGCTGAAACACCATATGAGCTTGATGGTATCTATTTAAGAAGTATACTAGGCTTTTTTGGAATAAAAGATATTACAACTATTTCAGCGGAGAAATTAGATGTACAAGGAGAAAATGTTGATAAAATACTAGAAGAAGCTATAGATAAAGCAAAGGAAACTGCAAAGAACTTCTAAATTTAATAATATTATTTATTAATCATTATTAACTATTAAATTAACTAGTTAATAATGATTAATTTTATCTATCCGGTTATTTCTAGATACAAATGTTGGAAAACTTTCATAAATTATAGATAACACAATCATAAACTATACTTAGACTATGAGATATATTCCAACTGGAAGAAAAGTATATTATTCATTTCGGAGAGTTATATGAATAAATTCAGGTCTTAGTTGGGGTATCTATATAAACAAATCTTTTTAGGTAGTAATCATAAACTTTAATACATTTTCTATATTGTAAAATAATTTGGTAACTATTAAACTAAATTATATATGTTACAATAATAAATCTATGTTTAAAGATTTAATAAGCTGAAAATTATTCTATTAAGATTAAATGCAGAAATAAATATGTTATAAACGGAGGAATTTTACATGAACGATAAAAGCATAGAAATTATGAAAAAAATAATTGAGGAAAAGAAACAAAAAAATAATAATATTAAGAATAATCAAAGGGCAAAAAAAGTTATAGGAAAACATTCTAAAGGTGTAAAAGTTGGTAACGGTGGAGGTTTATTTGATAAGTAACCTGAACAGCACAAAGTAAGTATTTAATAATAAATTTATATTAACTAGAAGAAGTATATTATAAATGAAAGGCGGAGAAACTTAATGATGATAATAATTTCCCCAGCTAAAACTTTAGATTTTTCTAAATTTAATGAAACATTACCAATGACTAAGCCATATTTCTTAAATGAGGCTAGAGAATTAGTTGAGGAGTTGAAAAAATATGATAATCTATCTTTGGAAAAGCTTATGAAAATAAGTCCTAAGCTAGCTAAATTAAATACTCAAAGATTTCAAAATTGGTCAGAGTCTTTAGAATCTGCAAGACAATGTCTAGTTGCATTTAAAGGTGAGGTTTTTAAGGGACTTGATGTAGGAAGCTATACGATGGAAGATTATTTTTATGCAAATGATAACTTAAGGATATTATCCGGACTTTATGGAGTTTTAAAGCCTTTTGATGGAATAAACTTATATAGGTTAGAAATGGCAACGAAGCTGAGTATTGGCGAGTTTAAAAATTTATATGATTATTGGGGAAATAAATTAATAGATAACATTTTGAAAGATGTAGAAATACGTGAAAATAAGACCATTGTTAATTTAGCTTCTTATGAATATTTCAAAGCAATAGAAAATATTAAAACAATAGGCGACATAAGGGTTATAACACCAATATTTAAGGAATATAGAAATGGAGAATATAAAATAATAACTATAATGGCGAAAAGAGCAAGAGGGCTGATGACCTCTTTTATTGTAAGAAATAAGATAGAAGATTTAGAAGAATTAAAAGAATTCAATCACGATGGTTATGAATTTAATGAAGAGTTATCTAATGAAGCGGACTTGGTATTTACTAGAGATATACATAATAGATACTAGATAATTTTGGATTTACTTGCTTTTAGACAAGCTAATTTAATGTATTTTATATAAAGGAGGTGAAATTAGATGATTGATATACTTTTATTAGGTTGCGGAGGTGGAATGCCTATGCCCAATAGATTTTTATCAGCCACACTGATAAATTATAAAGGTAGGAAAATCCTGGTTGACTGCGGTGAAGGTACTCAAGTATCAATGAGAATATCAAATACAGGATTTAAGTCTATAGATATTATTTGCATTACTCATACCCACGGCGATCATATTGTAGGACTTCCAGGACTTCTTGGAACGATAGGTAATAGTGGAAGAACTGAACCCATAACAATTATAGGACCAGAAGGAATAAGAGAAACAGTAGAAAAATTAAGAGTAATAGCAAATTGGTTGCCTTATGAAATTAATATAATAGAAAATCCTAAAGAAACCTTTAAATTATTTGATGGTAGTATAAATTTAGATGTAGATATATCAGTTCTAGAGTTAGATCATTCTTCACCATGTATAGGTTATTGTTTTTATTTTAAGCGGCAGCCAAAATTTGATGTGGAGAAAGCTGAAAAAAATAAAGTTCCTAAAACTCTGTGGAATAGGTTGCAAAGAAATGAAGAAAATATTGTGTTAGATGGTGTTTTATATACTAATGATATGGTAATGGGAGAAGAGAGGAAAGGAATAAAAGTCAGTATAATTACAGATACAAGACCAATTAAAAATATAATAGAATTTATTAGTGATAGTGATTATTTCATTTGTGAGGGTACTTATGGAGATGATAAAGATTTACCTAAAGCTATTAAAAATAAACATATGACTTTTAGAGAAGCGGCTGATTTAGCACTCAAAGGCAATGTTAAAAAACTTTTATTAACCCATTTTGGAACGGCGATGAACGAACCAGAAGAATACTTAAATAATGCAAATGAAGTTTTCGATAAAACTATAATTGGTTTTGATAGGTATAAAACAACTTTAAATTTTAATGAAGACTAATCCAGGAGAACATAAAACCAATTTTGAATATTAGTTTTATGTTTTTTTACTTTTAATATTAGATTAAATCAATCTAAATATTTATATGGTTTTGAAGTTATACTTGATAGTAAGAAAATTAACATAAATTTGAGTTGGGTGTGAATCTGAAAGATGAAATTATATAATTCTTACATATATAAATAGCCAATGTAATAAAAAAAGAGTATAATATGGTAGAAATTATATAATAATTGGAGACAAAAGAAAAAGGAGAAATCAAGAAATGTTTTTTAAAAAAATATATTATGTTTTTTATATGCTGTGGGTAAGGATAAAAGGAGTTAAGCATACATTTATTTTGAGAACTCAAGGTGATGAATCTGCTGAGGAATATGTAAGAAAAACTGCATATCTTTGGAGTAAATTCACTTTAAAAATAATAGGAATAGAATTAGATGTGACGGGCACGGAAAATATACCTGAAGAGCAATGCGTGTTTGTAGGTAATCATTCAAGTATATTAGATATAATAATATTGCTTTATACTGTAAATAAGAAGATGGGATTTATCGCCAAGAAGGAATTGTTAAAAACTCCGATACTAGGTTATTGGTTAAAAAAGAGCAAATGTGTACCTTTAGACAGAAGTAATACAAGAGCTGCTATAGCATCAATTAATGAAGCAATCGAAAATATTAAGAATGGAAGTTCAATGGTTATATTTCCTGAGGGAACTAGAAATAAAGAGGGAAAAGTAGGGCAATTCAAAAAAGGAAGTTTGAAATTAGCAACTAAATCTCAAGCTATAATAGTGCCAGTAGGTATAGATAGGGCTTCTAGAGCATTTGAAGATACTAGAAAATTTAAACCTACAAAAATAAAAGTGGTATTTGGGAAAGCTATTGATACTAAAAACTTATCAAAAGAAGAAGAGTATAATTTAGCAGAGAATATAAGAAATACAATTATAGATAACTTAAAATAAAGAATAGTTAATAATTTTTAGAACCAAATTATTCGTATTAATACTAATGCGCAATTTTCAGCAAATAATTTTATGGGAAGAAGAAATTTATTTTATATAATAATTATCATAATTATAGATATAATTTAAATTATGTTTTTTCTTTGAGATTACTTAGTTGAATATTGTGCATTTGTTTTATATTACTTCCAAATAATTTATGTGATATACTTTAAGTAAATACTAGTAGAAGATTAAAGATAAATAATTATTTTATAAATAAACTATAAGGATGATTTGATGAAAAAGACAATAGGGATTTTAGCACATGTTGATGCAGGGAAGACTACATTTTCAGAACAAGTGCTTTATCATACAAAAAGTATAGCAAATAGAGGAAGAGTAGATCATAAAGACTCATTTTTAGATAGTCATAATATTGAAAAAGAAAGAGGAATAACTGTATTTTCTGATCAAGGGACTTTTGAACTGAATGGTTCTACGTACTACTTAATTGACACTCCAGGACATATTGATTTTAGCGCAGAGATGGAAAGGTCTATAGAAATTATGGATTATGCGATAATCATTATAAGCGGAGTTGAGGGAGTACAGGGTCATACAAAAACAGTGTGGAATTTATTAAGAAAATATAAGATTCCGACTATATTTTTCATTAATAAATTAGACAGAACTGGAGCAGACAAAGATAGAGTTGTAAGAGAAATAAAAAGAGATTTATCTAGTGATGCGTGTTATATAGATAATAATTTTATTTATGACAGCAAAGAAGAAATAGATGATATAAACAAATTTGATGAGTTCAATTTAAATGAGTATTTAATAGAATTTATAAGTGAGCATAATGATGAACTTTTAGAAAAATATATTGAAGGAAACTATGATTATGATCTTTGGATAAAAACGTTTATATCACTCATAAAAGAAAACAAAGCATTTCCATGTTTTGGGGGATCTGCACTTCAAGATGATGGAATAATAGAATTTCTAAATATTATTGACAAATTAACATATACAGAGTATAAAAGTAATGAAAAATTTTCTGGGCGTGTATATAAAATTCGTCATGATGAAAATGGAAATCGCGTAACTTTTATTAAAGCTTTAAAAGGAAAGTTAAAGATTAGAGAGGAAGTAAGCTATGGTGGTGAATTCGTAAAAGAATTCGATCATGTACAAAATAATTCTAACGAAATTACTGAAAAAATAAGCAGTATAAGAATATATAATGGGAAAAAATTTAAAGCAGTAGATGTTGTAGAAGCTGGAGATTTATTTGCTGTGACAGGTATTTCAAAGGCAGTAGCAGGAGATGGTATTGGGGATCTAAAAGAAAAAACACAATACGAAATGACTCCAACCTTAATGTCTAAAGTGATTTTTGATAAAAATTGCAATGCTCGTGAAGTTTTAAGGTATTTCAAAGTGCTAGAGTCAGAAGACCCATCACTAAATGTTACATGGAATGAAATTCTTCAAGAAATCCATGTACATGTAATGGGGAAAATTCAGCTAGAGGTATTGAAGGAGTTAGTTAAAGAAAGGTTTGGTTTAGTAGTTGATTTTGATAAGTGTCAAATTATTTATAAGGAGACTATAGCAGAAGAATCTATAGGTCGTGGACACTTTGAGCCATTAAGACACTACGCAGAAGTGCATCTTAAACTTGAACCATTGCCAAGGAATAGTGGAATTGTTTTTGAAAATAAATGTCATGACGATGATTTGACTCAAGGAAATCAGAATTTAATTAGAACACATATTTTTGAGAGAGAGCATCATGGTATATTAACAGGATCGTCTATAACAGATATAAAGTTAACACTATTAACTGGAAGAGCCCATAATAAGCATACTTGTGGAGGGGATTTTAGGGAGGCAACATTTAGGGCATTAAGGCAAGGATTAGAGAAAGCTTACAATATACTATTGGAACCATATTATAAATTTGTAATAGAAGCCTCTAATGAACATGTAGGAAGAATTTTGGCAGATATTCAAAAACTAAGTGGAACTTTTGAACCTATAGAAATGCTAGAAAGCAAAGTGATAGTAAATGGGAGGGGACCAGTCTCAACATTTATGGATTACAGTATGGAAGTTATAGCTTTTACAAGAGGGAAAGGCAGCATAAATTTGATATATGATGGATATGATTTATGCCATAATAGTGAAGAAGTAATAGAAACTAAAGCATACAATAAAAACGCTGATATTGAATATACGTCAACATCAGTATTTTGTTCGCATGGTCAAGGCTATTTGGTCACATGGGATAGAGCTGATGAGGAAATGCATATTGAATTTGATGCATAAATAAATAAGTTACTATAGTAAATTTGCATTTAGGTAATTACTCATTTTAATAATTATAATGCAAATTTAATAATTTGGAGATAAAATGAAGTATAAATTGGAGATTGAAAAGAAGATTATAGAATTTAAGTTGATTCGGAGGAAAAGAAAAACTATATGTATTAAAATTGAAGAAAGTGGAAAAGTTGTTGTTAGTGCTCCTTTAAAAACTAGCAAAGATTATATTATGTTAGTTGTGAGAAAAAGGTCAGATTGGATTTTTGAAAAGCAGAAAGAAATGATTCAAAGAAATTCAAAAAAGACTAAGAGAGATTTTACACCAGGAAGCACATTTATATATTTAGGAAAAGAGTATTCTTTTAAATTAATTTTTGATGAAAAAATAAAAAACATATCTATTCAACTTAGTGGAAATTCGAATAATGTATATAGAAATGGTGAAGAGCTATTAGGAGATATAGATATCAGTAATGAGGAGAAAAGTTTTATTATACACACAAATACAATGGAAATGGAAAAATTAAGGGCAGAATTTGAAAAGTGGTATAGGAAAGAAACTTTAGAAATAGTTACACGAAGAATAGATTATTATTCAAAGAATTTTAGAGATAAGGTTACAGATATAAGAGTGAAGGAACAAAAAAGAAGGTGGGCAAGCTGCACATGGAAAAATGTTATTCTATTTAATTGGAGATGTAGTATGGCAAGACCTGATGTTTTAGATTATATTGTCGTACATGAAATGTGCCATATGGACCACAGGAATCATTCAAAGGATTTCTGGAATAGAGTTCATAAAATAATGCCGGATTATAAAGAAAAACATGAATGGCTCAAATTAAATGGATTAAATATGTATTTATAAGATATAACACTGTAAAATATAATATGTGGATTTGGAGGTAACGCTTTGTTTTTGTATGTTACCTCTTTTTATAATCACATACTTCTAGATTAGCCTATATAACATTTTCGTCTAATTGTGTCAGTCTTTGTGTAGATGCATCTATATGCAAATTGTACGCTAAACCTAAGACAACTAAAAGTCCCCCGATGATTTTGGCTAATGGAATAGTGTTTTGTATCACACAATCCAAAATGATTCCAGTAAAAAGTTGTCCAATAAATATTAATAAAGTAGCATAAAATGAGGACATCTTTGGTGTTATAACACTAGATAAGATGACAACAATTACTCCTAATAGACCACCTAGATAAGCATAAAGTGGAAGAGTGTGAAATTCTTCAAGTAAAAATTTATCTTTTATAATAAGAAATAATAATATTGATGCAACTAAACCAGTAATATAATTAAAAAAGCTTGATTGTACCAACCCTACCTTCTCAGAAAGTCTAGTATTTAGAATTCTTGAAATTACTACAATAGCACCGGCTGCTATCGAAATTAAAACAAAAAACATATTAATAATTGCTCCTTTCTTTTAAAAAAATGACATGATAAAAATTCCAGCTATTATAACTAAGAGTCCTATAAATTTTTTCTTATTAAAGTTAGACTTTGGTACATCTAAGAATCCATAGTGATCAAAAGCTAATGAAGTTAATAGTTGGCCTAGAAGTCCTAATGCAACAGGAAGAGAAACTCCAAGAGCTGCATAGCTTAAGTTATTAAACATAACGGTGAAAACACTAATAGCCCCAGCAATATAAAGATATAATGGTAAGTTATTCTTAAAAGTAATTTTAGTCTTTTTAAAGATAACTATTCCTATAACAATTATCAATCCCACAAAGTGAATTACAATTAAGGAAGAATAGTTGCCAAGTCCGTCAGATAATTTAGCGTTGAAAGCAATCATAATAGTTATAAGTACGCCTATTAGTAATGATAAAATATTATACATAAGTGCTATCTCCTTAAATAAATTTATTATTTTGTTTATAAATAGTTTTAAGAGTTATTTCGAAAGGAAAGTTGCTCTTTATATTGTAAATTACTATAATGAGATTTATATAGGACAAATGTCATGTTTAAAATTAATTTTTTATTCAATATTTATTAGGAGTTGACTTCATTGATAAAGATAGAAGATAATATCAGGCTTTCAGAATATATAAATAAAAATAAATTAGAAAACCTATTTTCAGAAGATATGGAAAGATATATGGAACTATATATGTTCAATAAAAATGAATATATCTGTAGGGAAGAAGAGATTTTAGAAAATATGTATTTTTTGGTTGAAGGAAAAGCCAAAGTATCTAAACATCTAGAAAATGGTAAATCATTATTAATATCATTTTATAGCCCGATTACAATAATTGGAGATGCTGAATTTGTAAGAAATAATCCAACTGATTGCAGTGTTCAAGCGATTAAGGACACTTACTGCATAGGAATTAGGTTTGATATTGTGAGAAGGATTCTAATAAATGATTGTAAGTTTTTGGTGAATTTATGTAGCTATTTGAGTGAGAAATTAACAAATGGAAGTACTAATACGTCAATAAACTTATTATATCCCCTTGAGAATAGGCTTGCTAGTTATATAATAGCATTTTCTGAAATTGAAAATTCTAATACTAGAAAAATTGTATTTAGAGAAAATTATATTGAAATAGCAGAATTGCTAGGAACAAGTTATAGACATTTAAGTAGAACATTGAATAAGCTTTGCTTAGAAGGAATTTTGAAAAGAGATAATAAGGAATATTTTATTCAAGATTATGATAAATTATTGTATTTAGCAGGAGATTTATATAAATAACAGATTGGTGTATTTACTTATTTTTAGGATTCACCAGATATATAATTAGCATAGATTGATGAAAAAGCTTATTTAGATAAATATGAATTCAATTATATATTAAGAATGGTATTAAAAAATGTCCTCTACTAAGTTTAAAATTAATTTTAGTAGAGGACTTTTATTCATACAAAATTTTGATTTAGTATTTTCAAAACTGCTAGTGGTCTAAATTTTATATTTCTACATTTCGTCTTCTTATTTTAAATCCAATTACATCCTCAATTTCGTTGACGTCTTTTATGTTCTTTGGATCTATAAACATACATGTATAGCCGCTTTCGCCAGCTCTTCCAGTTCTACCAATACGATGTATATAACTTTCAACGCTTTCAGGAATATCATAATTGTAGATATGTGTTATTCCGTTTATATCTAGTCCTCTTGCGGCAACATCGGTAGCAATTAAGTATTGAATTTCTGCATTTCTAAAAGATTTCATTATTCTTTCTCTTTTATTTTGAGGAATATCACTATGTAATTTTTCGCAATTATATTTACGAGTATGCAGGACTGCTTCAAGTTCATCAACTCTTCTTTTTGTTCTACAAAATATAATAGCCATAAATGGATTATCTTCATCTAGAACTTTGCATAAAGCATCTCGTTTTTTTCTATCAGTAGTTTCAACAATGTCTTGTTCTATAGCATCTAGAGCTATATCATTTTGTTTTATGAATACTTCAATAGGATTTTTCATATATCTATAAGCTAGTTTTTTTACAGAAGAGTCAATTGTAGCTGAAAAGCAAAGAATTTGTTTCTTTCTAGGCATCTTGCTTATAATTGATTCAACTTCGTTTTTAAATCCCATTAGTAACATTTGATCTGCTTCATCTAAAATAAAAGTTTTTAACTTACTTAAGTCGATTGTTTTCCTTTCTAGATGATCTAATAGTCTGCCTGGAGTTGCAATAATTAAGTGAATATTATTATTTAGTTTTTTTAACTGAGAAGCAATATCTTTACCTCCGTAAACAGGCAATATACTTATATCATTAAATTCTTTGAGTTTGTTAGCTTCATTAGTTATTTGTATTGCAAGCTCTCGAGTTGGAGTCAATATGAGAGCTTGAATTTCATTAGATTTTGGATTTATATTTTCTAAAAGAGGAAGTAAAAATGCAAGGGTTTTCCCAGTTCCAGTAGCTGCTTCTGCAATGACGTCTTTACCGTCTATTATTTGGGGGATACTTTGCTTCTGTATTGGTGTGGGATCAGCAATCCCTGATTTATTTAGTATTTTGATTAAATCGTCACTAAGACCTAATTGTTTAAAATTCATTATTTTCATACCTTTCATAATTTACAAATAAAGTATCAATTTAAGTATTTCTTTTTATGTTAGACACTATTCTTTATAATATAATTATCTAGCATTAAAAGTCAATCTACTATATAAAAGAGTTTTACAAAATAATAAAATGTGTTAAATTATAATAGGAAGAAGAAAATGTATTTACAATTATGGGAAAAAAGATATTATTTAATATATTGGTAAAGAAAGATTTGAAGAAAATCGTATGTAAAGCAAAACTTTTAATAGTTGATTTTCTAAATATGTCTTAATATAATTAAATATAGAAGAAAGGCAAGATACGGTGATTTTATGAAGATTTCAACAAAAGGTAGATATGGATTAAGAGCATTAATTGATATTTGTATATTCTCGGTTTCAGAGATGGTTACTGTAAAAAGTATTTCTGAAAGACAAGGAATATCTGAGAGATATTTGGAACAAATATTTTCTTCTTTAAGAAAAGGAGGTATTATAAATGCTAAAAAGGGAGCCCAAGGAGGTTATTTTTTGGCTAAAAGTTCTAGAGAATTTACAGTTGGAGATATATTAAATGTTCTAGAAGGTGATTTACTTCTAATTGATATAGAGAATGATGAAAATGAAATAGAAAATTTTATGAGCGAAAATTTGTGGAATGTTATAAATAATAAAATAATTAATTTTTTCAATTCAATAACTTTAGAGGATTTGGTTAACGATTATAAAAAATACAATAGAGAAGATATGTATTATATTTAATCATGATTTAGTAGCAGTAGATATATATTTACTGCTACTAAATATGTATTGCCTACCATTACTGTAGGCTTATTTTATTTTAGCTTAATGCTTTTTAATTTGTTTTTTAATTCAAACATTTCTAATTCCAAGGAATCTATTTTTTTATCTAAGATTTCATTACGTTTAGAGTCAATTACCTTAGATTTTTCATCTAAAATTCTATCTATATCGGCCATAACTACTAATAATTTTTTAAATAAATCATATGCTGTTTCCATATGAAAACTCCTTTCATTAAAATATAAATAATCCATTAAGTGTAGATGATAATTAATTACTAGGTAGTATATTCAATCTAAATAATTATTGTGAATTATATATTTCTATAATGCTTTTAGTTAATATTATAGATAAATATCTACGTTAAAAGGGCTTGTATTATTTTTAAGACTATGTTATTATAATTTCAATAAATTAAAACCTTTGATAAGAATAGTAGATAATAAAACTTAGTGTAAAGAGAGTTCGATGTTTGGTGAGAGTCGAGTACTGAAGATATTATTGAATGGGTCTTTGAGGTGACATTTTGAAATCTTAAGAGTAGGAATGTACGGGAAGTCAGCCGTTAAAATGACAGGATATAATTATGGGAATTTTGTGTTTGACTGAATTTCATAATAGTATCTGATAGCATATATACATTAGGTGGCATAGCGAAATTTATACATTTCGTCCTATTTAGGACGGGATGTTTTTTATTTTTAATAAGTTTAATATGTTATTTGTTCTTATAAAATATTTTTAATTCTAATAAATAGAGAGTTAGAAGTAAAAGTATTTACTATTTTCCATATTAAATTTAACTATTATTTAAAGATTAAATTAGCTATGAGAAATACCGTTTAGATTGTATTTGATTTTGGGTGGCATAACGAGTCACTTCGTCCCAATATTCGGGATGAAGTGGCTTTTTTTATATAATTTAACGAAAATTGGGGGGGAGAATCATGATTAATATTTCAAAGGAAACTTTTAATCAAAAAAAGAAGGGTGAATGTATTTTTTCATTAATAAGTGAATTTAGAGGAGATGAAATTACTCCTATTAAAATTTTTGGTGGATTCAAAGGCAAAAGAAAATTTATTTTCGAAAGTGGAAGTAAAGAAAATTATTTCGGTAGGTATTCATTTTTAGGAGAAAATCCTTATAAAGAAATTTGTGGGGATGGAAAAGAAGAAATAGATGAACTCAAAAAAGAGAGTAGATTAAAGTTTGATAATAGTACTAATATTTTTTCATTTAAAGGCGGGGCTATAGGATATATGGGATATGATTCCATACAGTTTTATGAGAAGAAACTTAATTTTAATAACAAAGATGATTTAAAGCTTCCTATAATAAGATTTAATTTTTATAACAGGTATATTTGCTACGATCATTTTACCCATAAAGTTTATATTATAGACAACATATTAAATAACGATGCTCGAGAGTATGATGAAATAATCGAATCACAATATAAATATATAAATAGTCTACTTTATAAGCCTATACTAACGGAGCCATCGAAAGGAAAGAAAGATGTTTCTTTCAGATTTCATACATCTAAAGAAGATTTTGAAGAAAAAGTTAGAAAAGCAAAAGAACATATATTGGCAGGAGATATATTCCAAGTTGTATTATCACAGAGAATGACTTGTGAAACTGAAAAAAACTATTTTGAGATATATAGAAAGCTTAGAGAAGAGAACCCTTCACCGTATATGTATCTAATAGATTATGATAGCTATCAAGTTATAGGATCATCACCAGAAAGTTTAGTATCGGTGAGAGAAGGTAAAGTTATTACAAATCCTATAGCAGGAACTAGAAAAAGAGGTGAAACTCCAGAAATTGATAATGCACTTGAAAAAGAATTAATTGAAGATAAAAAGGAGCTTGCAGAACATGTTATGCTTGTTGATCTAGGAAGAAATGATATAGGTAAAGTAAGCAAGATAGGAACAGTTAATGTGAGCGATTTTATGAAAATTGAGAGGTTTTCGCATGTTATGCATATTACTACTAAGGTTGTTGGGGATATAAAAGATGACTTGGACGGATTTGATGCATTAGCAGCATGTCTTCCAGCAGGAACAGTATCTGGTGCCCCTAAAATCAGAGCTATGGAGATTATAGAAGATCTTGAAGATTTCAAAAGAGGAATTTATTCAGGAGCCGTTGGATATTTTTCTTATGGAGGAAATATGGATACAGCAATTTCTATAAGGACGTTAATATTAAAGGATAAAACGGCTTATCTTCAAGCAGGAGCTGGAATAGTATATGATTCAGTTCCAGAAAAAGAATTTGAAGAAGTTCAAAGTAAACTAATGGCTTTAAAGGAGGCTTTAAGATGATTGCTTTAATAGATAATTATGATTCATTTACATTTAATTTATATCAATACTTAAGTGAATTTGCAGAAACAGTGGTTTTTAGAAATGATGAAATAACTGTAGAGAAGTTGAGAGAACTAAACCCAAAAGGTATAGTAATATCCCCAGGACCAGGCATTCCAGAGAATGCAGGTATATCAATAGAGGTTGTAAAAGAATTAGGAAATAAGATTCCCATCTTGGGTATATGTCTTGGACATCAAAGCATTGCAGAAGCTTATGGAGGAAAAGTAATTAGAGCAAGTGAAATTTTTAATGGCAAAACATCAAAAGTTCAAGTAAAAGGAAAGGATATATTTGAAGGAATACCAAGAAAATTAGAAGTTATGAGATATCATTCGCTTATAGTTGAGAATAGTTCACTTCCTAGCTGTCTTGAAGTACTAGCTTTAACTGTTGAAGGCAATTATATAATGGCACTTAAGCATAAGGAATACAACGTTTTTGGACTTCAATTCCACCCAGAATCAATATACACAGCAAAAGGTAAGCATATTATTGGAAATTTTGTGATTAATATTTGTGGGGACACATTAGGCGATTAAAATTAAATATTAAAGAATGTAATATTAAATGTGAAAGCGCTGAAATAAGCAATTTTATAAATTTTAAGGGGGCATTAAAATGATTATAAATGATGCAATCAAGAAGTTGGCTTTAAGGGAAGAATTAACAGAAGATGAAGTAAGAGGTGTAATTAATCAGATTATGAAAGGGGAAGCAACTTCGGCACAAATTGGAGGTTTCTTAGTTGGACTTAGAGTAAATGGGGAAACTCCAAGGCAAATATTAGGTGCAGTTAAAGCAATTAGAGATAATGGGGTAAAAGTTGAAATAGAAAACACAGAACATTTGATTGATACCTGCGGTACAGGTGGAGATGGTTCAAAAACTTTTAATATTTCTACAGCAGTAGCAATAGTTGCAGCAAGTGGTGGCGCTAAGGTTGCAAAACATGGGAATCGCGCAGTTTCAAGTAAAAGTGGTTGTGCAGATGTACTAGTCGAACTTGGAATAAATATTGATTTTGATGAAATTCAAAGTAAAAAAATCATTGAAGAAAATGGAATGGCATTTCTATTTGCACCAAAATACAATGGTGCCATGAAGAATGTATCAAAAGAAAGAAAAGAACTTGGAATAAGAACAATTTTTAATTTACTGGGACCATTAGCAAATCCAGCGCCAATTACTGGGCAACTAATGGGAGTATATGATGGAGCTTTACTAGAGGATATTGGGGAAGTATTGCTAAATCTGGGATTAAAAAGAGCAATGATTGTTCATGGTGATGATGGGTTAGATGAAATTACGATTACTACATCAACAAGTATATGTGAGGTTAAGGATGGAAAAATTAAAAATTATAAACTAGATCCAGAAAAGCTAGGTTTTAAGAAAGCTACTTTAGATGATATTAAGGGTGGGGAAGCAAAAGAAAACGCAGAAATAATAATGAAAATTCTTAAGGGGGAAAGAGGTCCTAAAAGAGACATTGTAGTTTTGAACTCGGGGGCCGCGTTATACGTAGCGAACTTAGTTGATTCCATAGAAGATGGTATTAAAAAAGCATCAGAGCTCATTGATTCGAGAGCAGCTTATAAAAAGTATGAGGAACTTTCTAGTTTGCAAGTGATAGTTTAAATAATAATAAAGGGGGCAATGCTTTTGATTTTAGATGATATTATTGAAATGAAAAAAATAAGGGTAGAGAAGAGAAAAAAAGAAATTCCTATGAAAGAATTAGAAAAACAAGCATTATGTAGAGTTGAAAATGAAGTAGAAGCAAGTTTTAGAAATCCTTTTATACAGGAATTAAGAAAAGATGGGTTATCAGTAATAGGAGAATTTAAAAAGGCATCACCATCTAAAGGTGTTATTGTAGAGGACTTTAATATAAAAGAAATATTAAACTATTATACGTATATTGGAATAGATGTATTTTCGATTCTAACTGAAGAAGATTTCTTTTTAGGATGTGATGATTATTTAAAAGAAATTAGAAAAATTTCGCATACTCCAATATTACGTAAAGATTTTATAATTGACTTCTACCAGATTTATGAGTCGAAAGTTTTGGGTGCGAATGGAATCTTGCTTATTGCTAGTGTTTTAGGTGAAAGGTTGGGGGAGTTTTACAAAGAAGCAAAGAGATTTAATTTAGAACCATTAGTAGAAATTCATAATAAGGCAGAACTAGATTTAGCACTTAAGCATGATTGTGAAATTATTGGAGTTAATAATAGAGATTTGAAAAATTTCAATGTTTCGTTAGATATAACTAAAGAATTAATTCGGTGTATTCCAAAAGATAAGATAATAATAGCTGAAAGTGGAATCATGAGTATAGAAGATTTGAATGTAATTAATGAATATGGAGTAGATGGAGTTTTAATTGGAGAATTATTTATGAGAAAAATAAATGATTCTGAATTTAAAGCTAAATATAAAGAATTTAGAAATAGTAAGTAATTTATAAATCTAAAATAATATTAGATTATGTGAGGATTTGATATGATTCAAGTTAAAATTTGTGGGATAACTAATAAGAGTGAGATTAAATATTTAAATATATTAAAGCCAGAATATATGGGATTTGTTTTTACAAAAAGTAAAAGACAGGTAACATTAAGAGAAGCTAAACAGTTATCTAATAATTTAGATAAAGAAATAAAAATCGTTGGAGTATTTAAAGATAATTCTATAGATGAAATTTTAGATGTTACTAATGCACTACCTTTAAATATTATTCAGCTTCATGGAAAAGAAGATGAAAACTTTATATCATCGTTAAAGGCAAGTGTGGAGAAATCAGTAAGTATATGGAAAGCATTATCAATAAGCGATGCTGAAAATATAAAAAAATATGTAGATCATAAGTATATAGATTTAATTGATAATATCCTTATAGATGGAGATAAACCAGGTAGTGGAGAAACTTTCCCATTAGAAGATATATGTGAATTATTAAAAGTAGATTCTAATAAGGAAAATAATTACAATACAACTAATAATACCTGTAGTTTCTTTTTGGCAGGTGGTATAACCCCAGAAAATGTAGTTGAAAGAATAGAGAAAGTAAGTCCTTATGGAATTGATGTCTCATCAGGGGTAGAAATAACAAATGAAGATGGAACTAGAACAAAATCTTTTGAAAAGATGAGAAGTTTAATTGAAAAAGTGAGAGCAATTAATATTAATTGAATCAAGAAAGGGGAAAAAGTAATGAAAGGTAGATTTAACGAATTTGGGGGGCAATATGTTCCTGAAACTGTAATGAATGCACTTATCGAACTTGAAGATGCTTACAATAAGGTGATAGATGATAAAGAATTTATGGATGAGTACATGTATTATTTAAATTATTATACAGGAAGACCAAGTCCACTTTATTATGCTGAAAATATGACAAAAGATTTAGGTGGGGCAAAAATTTATTTAAAGAGAGAAGATTTAAATCATACTGGTGCTCATAAAATTAATAATGCGTTAGGACAAGTACTCTTAGCTAAAAGAATGGGTAAGAAGAAGGTCATAGCAGAAACAGGTGCTGGACAACATGGCGTTGCAACAGCTACAGTGGCAGCAAAATTTGGCTTGGAATGTAAGATATTTATGGGAGAAGAGGATATAAAGAGACAAGCTATGAATGTTAAGAAGATGGAACTTTTGGGTGCTGAAGTTGTTCCAGTATTAAATGGAGTAAGAACATTAAATGATGCAGTAACTGAAGCAATTAGATATTGGGCCTCAAATGTAGAAGATACATACTACGTTTTAGGAACAGCTGCTGGTCCTCACCCATATCCAACGATGGTTAGGAATTTCCAAAGAGTAATAGGTGATGAAGCTAGAAAGCAAATATTAGAGCTTGAAGGAAGGCTGCCGGATTATATCTTAGCTCCAGTTGGTGGTGGAAGCAATGCAATAGGAATATTTTACCCATTTATTAACGACAAGGAAGTTAATCTTATTGGAGTTGAAGCTGCAGGTAAAGGTATTGAAACTGGAGAACATGCAGCAACCATTACAAAAAAGGAAAAAGGAATATTACATGGAATGTTGAGTTATGTACTTCAGGATAATGATGGTGGAGTACTTGAAGCATATTCAATATCAGCTGGTCTTGATTATCCAGGAGTTGGACCTGAACATGCATATTTAGCTGAAACTAATAGAGCTGAATATGAAAGCATAACAGATGAAGAAGCTGTAAGAGATGGATTTATGTATTTAACAAGAATAGAAGGAATAGTACCAGCACTTGAATCGTCTCATGCTGTAGCATATGCTAAAAAATTAGCACAAACACTTAGCAGCGATAAAATCATAATTGTTAATATTTCAGGGAGAGGAGATAAAGATATGGATGCTGTGCTTGCATATCTAGGTGAAAAATAATGAATAGAATAGATTTATCATTTATTAAATTAAAAGAAGAAAATAGAAAAGCTTTAATACCTTTTGTAACATGTGGGGCAGATTTCACGGTTGAAGAAACAGCTGATTTGATAGTGTCTTTAGAAAAAGAAGGAGCAACTATAGTTGAAATTGGAGTGCCTTTTAGAGATCCTCTTGCTGATGGCCCAGTAATACAAAATGCATATACTAAAGCGCTTCAAAATGGAACAAAAGTAAAAGATGTATTTAGGTGTGTAGAATTAATAAGGGAAAAATCAGAAGTTCCGATTGTATTAATGGTATATTTTAATGTTGTATACTTTACTGGAGTAGAAATGTTTCTGAAAACAGCGGCAAAAAGCGGTGTAGATGGGCTTATAGTTCCAGATGTTCCTCTTGAGGAAAGGGGAGATCTTGATAAAATTTGTGAAGATAATGGCATATACTTAATTCCTCTAGTGGCTAGAACTTCAAAAGATAGAATAGCAGCAATAACAAAAGGGGCAAAAGGTTTTGTGTATTGTGTATCTACGAATGGAACTACAGGAGAAAGAAAAACTTTAGATTCTGGAACTCATGAATATTTATCGGAAGTTAGAAAAAATGTAGATATACCAATGTGCATTGGTTTTGGAATTTCGTCAAAAGAAGTGGTAAAAGAAGTTAAAGACCATTGCGATGGAGTAATTGTAGGTAGTGCAATAGTTAAGAGAATGGCAGAAGGCAAAGAAGCCGTAATAGATTTCGTGAAAGATTTAAGTGATGGTTTTAAATAATATAACGTATATTCTAATATGAGCTATAAAAAATATTATATTTATTATTATTATATTTTCAGTTAAATCCACCTTATCGTGAAGATAAAGTGGATTTCTTACTCTGATGTTAAATAGGCTGAAAGAGAACAAAGTATAAATAGGATATTTGTTTTACAAGCCCCATTTTTCAATTTGACAACTAATTATACTTTCGGTACATATTCTTCTTTTGTACCAGTTACATGATCTACATATTTTATTAAATTTAGCTTCACTAAAATTTTTGTAAATAGTATCTATAAGTTCATGAAACGTATATACTTTATTTTCTTTGATATTGTATGTTTGTAAAGTACTATAATCCAATTCATTGACTTTATCCTGAGTTGTACAGCAATTGTTAACTTGTCTATTAGGACAATCATTACATATGGCATCACATCCTACAATAAACATAACCTTGGAATAAGGATTTTCCTTAATTAAAGTTACTAATTTATCCATGCCTCTTGTAAAATTCTTACTATATCCTAATCCCTGATAAAAAAATAAGCAATTTATATGATGTGGTCTAAGTAATAACATTTTTATAACTCCATCTGATTTTTCTTCCAGTATATAGCATATAAAAACAGTTTGTCAACCTTGTGAAATTATTAGGTTAACTATTTATATGATCGATTTATGAAATAGTTTATGTTGAAAATAAAGTTTATGATAAAGAAGTCTATAAAATATCTGAATATGAATTTTTTATAGGAGCAAAATATAATAATACATCAGTTAAAAAATAGTTTTATTAAGGTCTATTGAATATAAATAGTAAATTGTAATTAATAACCTGAATTATTCATAAAATTATATGAAACATGCTTTGCATGGCTCGTTAAGCTGTTCTTAACAAATTCAAAAC
>NZ_JBJIAB010000042.1:0-48936 GCF_045310795.1 Candidatus Clostridium helianthi | reverse complement strand
CTCAAATAAAAATTGCTGGTTTACTTAAATGTATTTATCTTATTCTGTTCAATTTTCAAAGACCAATTTTTCTTTCTTACAAATACTGTTGTAATGTTTTGTTGTTATCTGTCGTTTCTGACAGCTTATTCAGTATATCACCGCTTTTGAAGCTTGTCAACAACTTTTTAAAAAACTTTTTGAACTCATTTTTCAGTAGTTCTATTAGCTTTAAATTATTAATTCTGCATCTCTTAGCGAGGATTTTATCATATCATCACCATTCGACATTGTCAACAACTTTCGTAGAAAACTTTTAATTTCTTTTTTATTAAAATCTTTTCAGTTTTAAGTTGTTCTGTTTATGTCTCTTAGCGACGTGTTTTATCTTAACACATAGTCCCTTAGCCATTCCGTCAAAAGTCATTGTTTATATAACTTAAACTTAAAAGCCTCCACTAACCTCCATTTTACTTCTACTTTCTACTATTGACACACTAGGTATAGTTAACTATTTCTTACTTAGTAGATAAGTATATGATCTTATATTTAAAAACACATTATATAAATATGTATAAATTTATGCTACATAAATTCACTTATGTTTTTTATTAGATTTTCTTCTCCTAACTTCAATAAATGAGTTTAATTAATGTAAATAGAAAACCACTAAAAGATACATAGAAATTATTTTCTAAAGTATACTGTTTAGCAGTTTCCTATCAGCCTTAGCATTTTATTTATATTATTTCATCCATTTACCCTTTAGAAAATAATTTAGAAATGTTAAATCATTTGTTAATTCGGGATGAAAAGATGTTACTATAATATTATCTTGCTTAGCTGCTACTATTTTATTATCTATTTTGCATATAATCTTCACATTTTCTTTAATTTCTGTTATATAAGGAGCTCTGATAAAAACAAGTTCTATTTTCTCTTTAGATACCTCATCTATTGTTTCAAATGTTTTAAAACTGTCTATTTGCCTTCCAAATGCATTTCTTCTAACTTTGACGTCAATTAGCTTAAGGTATTTAGATTTCTCATTCTCTATTTCACTTGCTAGCAATATCATTCCAGCACAAGTTCCCCATGTAGGTATTCCACTCCTTATTTTCAGCTTTAGTGGTTCAATTAATCCAGTCATTTTTAGAAGTTTTCCTATGGTAGTACTTTCTCCACCAGGTATTATCAAAGCCTCAATATTATTTAATTCCTCTTCTCTTTTAACCTCAATCCCAATATGCCCCAATAAGTTTATCTGATTTATATGCTCAATTACCCCTCCCTGTAAAGCCAAAACTCCGACTATCATTTTACCATCCTCTTTCGGCATATTGTGTTTTTATTTCATCTACAGAAATTCCACTCATTGCACTTCCTAAATCAGTAGAAACTTCTGCTAATCTTTCTGGATCATTATAATAAGTAGTAGCTAATACAATAGCTCTTGCTCTTTTTTCTGGATTATCAGATTTGAATATTCCTGATCCTACAAATATACCATCGCTTCCTAACTGCATCATAAGAGCTGCATCTGCTGGCGTTGCTATTCCTCCTGCTGCAAAGTTAACAATCGGTAATTTTCCATTTTCCCAAACATACTTAACTAACTCATATGGTGCCTCAAAACTTTTAGCTACAGTCATTAACTCTTCTTTTGATGAAAATCGTATTTTCTTTATTTCTTCATTCATGGTTCTCATGTGCTTAACAGCTTGAACAACATCACCAGTCCCTGCTTCCCCCTTGGTTCTTATCACGGATGCGCCTTCACCTATTCTTCTTAATGCCTCACCAATATTAGTTGCACCACATACAAATGGCACACTAAAATCTTCTTTATTTATATGATATTTATCATCTGCTGGTGTAAGCACTTCACTTTCATCTATAAAGTCAATATTTAATGCTTCCAAAATTTGTGCTTCTACAAAATGTCCTATTCTAACTTTAGCCATGACAGGAATTGAGACTGCCTCTTGTATTTCCCTTATCATTTTAGGATCCGACATTCTAGCTACTCCACCTTCCTTTCTTATGTCGGAAGGAACTCTTTCAAGCGCCATTACCGCACATGCCCCAGCTTTCTCTGCTATTATAGCTTCATCTTTATTAGTTACATCCATAATAACTCCACCTTTTAACATTTGAGCAAGATTTCTATTTATTGTCCCTCTTTCCATAATACATAAATCCCCCTTTTTTCTAAGTTACTCATATAATAAAATATGTATGGATACAAATGCAAATGTATCCATACAATAACTCTAAGCTTAATTAAATAATTTAAAATATAAGAATATAGTATTATGATGAAACAATAATTCGGAATTTGTTAATAAATAAGAATTAATGACTAAAATACATGGGCTAAGCTTCTAAAAATACCTTCAAAATAAGAATATTTTCAGAAATCAATCTAAAATTTTCTTCATATTAAATTTATAACTTTCTACTCACAAATATTTATATATCTCTTAAACTTACCTTTGCATACATATGATTTATCAACTATTTTAAAACCTGCATCAGTAATACAATCATTCATCTCTTCAAATGTAACTATGACTAATCTAGTACTTATTCTGCGTGCACTTCTAATTAGAGATGTTTGTTCTTCTATGGTAGTTGGAGTAAACAGTCCATATGGTAAATCTATGATAGCAGTATCATATTTCTCTTCAATCTCATTCATATCTCCGTTAGTCACTACATTCTCATATCCGTAAAACTCCAAGTTCTTCTTTGCATTTTCTGCGATGCTTTTATTAAGCTCACATCCTACAACATCAATTCCCATTGAAAGCGCTTCAAGAATAACTGTTCCTACTCCACAACATGGGTCTATTAATTTGCATTCTAGATTGTTTTTAACTGCTATATTAACTAGTGCTCTAGCTACCCTAACACTTAAAGAATTTGAATACGAATACGGCTTATTATCATGAATATGCCACTTATAATCGTTTTTCTCGTACATTCCAAATATCCATTTTCCACAAATTTGTGTAACTCCAAGGATAACTTTAGGATTGTGAATTTCAGGCTCTCCTGTTATTACAAATCCTATCTGGCTAAGACTTCTAAGACGTTCTTCATAATCTATATCACTATATTCTGTTCTTAAGTAACAGACCTTAAACTCGTCATAAGCTAGCTTATCTTTTATGATGTTGTGTATTATTTGTTCTAAAGAATCTTCTTCATATACTACTGAAATCATTTCTTTTATAAACGGACTCCTTGATGCACTAATATAAAAATCTGAAAACAAATACTTCTCACTTGGTGTTTTACCAAAAAGACATTTCATCTCTAACTTACATAAATCTTCTTCAAATACAGGATACTTAATATAGTAAAAATACTTTTTATAATTATTGCAATCTAATTTTATTATTTTTTTATTCAACCAATTCACCATCTTCACTTTAAATATAATCTAAGTATTAATATTATTCTTTTCAACAATAACTGTCTATACATATCAATAAATCAACCTTCTTACTTATTAATATTATTTATAAATCACAATCTTAGTCTGCTATTATTCAAAAATTAGAATCATCCTTAAATCGAGAACATTTTTGAAAACACTCACACTTTTCAACCTATAACTTTACTCAACATAACATTATTTTTGATTAATTTATAAATCATGATAACGTTTTTATAATTATTTTATTATTTTTTATATAAAATATTAAATATCAATCTTGTAATAATCACTCCTATATGTTATTATATCAACAATATATACGATAACTTTATAGCATTTTATCAAAGTATTATAAAATTAATTATTATTTTAATATTATTTTTTAAAGTTAAAAGGGGGATAAATATATGAAAAAAAGTTTACTATCAGGAATCTTAGCCTCTGCTATGGCTATTACTCTTCTTGCTGGTTGTAGCGGAAATTCAGCTGGAGGTGGAAATAACGGAGATACCATCAAAATCGGTGCTATTGGTCCATTATCTGGTGCCGCATCTACTTATGGAGTTTCAGTAAAAGAAGGTGCTCAATTATTAGAAAAAGAAGTTAACGATGCAGGCGGAATCAATGGAAAAAAAATCAAATTTGTTTTTGAAGATGACCAAGCTGATCCTAATTCATCAATGCAAGCTTTCAATAAACTTGTTGATGATGAAAAGGTAAGCGCAATTTTAGGACCTGTTACATCAGGTGCAACACTTGCAGTAGCTCCAAATTCTACATCAAAACAAATTCCAATGATTACTCCAACAGCTACAGAACCAACAATAACTAAAGTTGGTGGAGATTATATGTTTAGAGGCTGTTTTGTAGATTCATTCCAAGGAGAGGTTCTTGCAAAATATGCTAGTGAAAAATTAGGAAAGAAAACAGCTGCAGTTTTATATAACGCTGGATCAGATTATTCAAAAGGAATAGCCGATAGCTTTAAATCAAAATTTGAAGGTGCTGGTGGACAAGTTGGTGAATTCTTAACTTATAATGATAAAGATACTGACTTTAAGGCTCAATTAACAAAAATTAAGAGCTTAAATCCAGATATAATCGTATTACCTGATTACTATAATGTTGTTGGTCTTATTGCTAAACAAGCTAGAGATATGGGAATAACTTCTCAATTCCTTGGTGGAGACGGATGGGAGTCAGAAGAATTAACTAAAATCGGTGGAAAAGCTGTAGATGGTGCATTATATATCAATCACTACTACTCTGGAGACTCAGATGAAAATGTAAAGAAATTTGTTGAATCATATAAAAAGGAATATAACAAAGAACCAGATTCTTTCGCTGCTCTTTCATATGACACATCTAAAATATTAGTTAAAGCAATAGAAAAGGCCGGAAAGACAGACGGTGCTGCTATTAAAGATGCTTTGGCTTCAATGGAAATGAACAGTGTTACTGGAAACATCAAATTTGGTAGTGATAGAAGCGCTATAAAGAGTGCTGCTATTATTAAAGTTGATGGAGATAAAAAAGTTTTAGCTGATAAAGTTAATCCTTAATCATTAAAAAGGGAGGAATATACAATGGAATTTTTACAACAAATCATTAACGGTTTAGCGTTAGGTAGCGTATATGCCCTCCTAGCATTAGGATATACAATGGTATATGGAATAATACAGTTAATAAATTTTGCTCATGGTGAGATTTATATGATAGGAGCCTTTTCAGGCTTCTATTGTGCTTCAACATTAAAATTGCCATTAATTCCAACATTATTAGTTGCTATGGCAGTTTCAGCATTATCTGGAATAATTATAGAGAAAATTGCTTATAAGCCTTTAAGAAATTCTCCAAGAATTGCTTTGCTTATTACAGCTATTGGTGTTTCTTTATTCCTACAGAATGCTATGAGATTATTAGTTGGATCTAATCCAAAACCATTTCCGGATTTAATTAATGCTGGGAGTATTAATATAGGAACTATTCAAATTGATATAAAGACAATATTAATGTTTGGAGTTTCTGCTTTTCTAGTTGTTTTACTACAATTTATTGTTTATAAAACTAAAGTTGGAAAAGCCATGAGAGCCTCTTCTCAAGATATGGAAGCAGCTTCTCTTATGGGGATAAATGTTAATAATACTATTTCCCTTACTTTTGCAATAGGTTCAGCCTTAGCTGGTATAGCTGGAGTTTTAGTTGCAATATCTTACCCTAGCATCACTCCTTATATGGGAGCTATGCCTGGACTTAAAGCTTTTGTTGCTGCAGTACTTGGTGGAATTGGAAGTATCCCTGGAGCCCTTGTTGGTGGAATTGCTATAGGATTACTTGAAACTTTTGCTAAAGCTTATATTTCAACTAACTTCTCAGATGCAATAGTATTTGCAATTTTAATTATAATACTTTTAATTAAGCCTTCTGGTCTATTAGGTAAAAAGACCAATGTGAAAGTGTAGGTGTTAATTATGAAGAATTTATTTAATAAAAAAAATATTTGTATAATTGTTGGAGTTTTAATAACATATGGAGTGCTATTTGGCTTAATAAGTGCAAATGTTATTAATTCATATTACAAAGGAATCATTACTTTCGCTTTAATAAATGTTATTTTAGCCGTATCCCTAAATTTAATTGTTGGATTTACTGGTCAATTATGTTTAGGACATGCTGGATTTATGTCCATAGGTGCATATGTATCAGCTATAATAACACAAAAAGCGCATATGCCATTTGTTGCTTCAATACTTATTGGTGCTGTGGTTGCATGTATATTAGCGGCACTAGTTGGATATCCTACACTGAAGCTGACAGGTGACTATTTTGCAATAACAACCTTAGCCTTTTGCCAAATTATCCAAATAGTAATTATGAATATTGATACAGTTGGTGGCGCACGTGGGCTTACCGGTATCCCAACAAAAACAACTTTTACAGTTGCTTTCATATTCATGATAGCTAGTATAGTCATAATAAAAAATATAATTAACTCGTCCCAGGGTAGAGCAATGCTTTCTATTCGTGAAAATGAAATAGCCGCTGAATCTATGGGAATTAATGCATTAAAATACAAAATGATGGCATTTGTTATAGCTGCCTTTTTTGCTGGGCTTGCTGGTGGACTTTATGCTCACTATTCTGGATATATAAAACCAGATCTTTTCGATTTTAACAAATCAATTGACTATCTAACTTTTGTTGTATTTGGTGGTATGGGATCTTTGTCTGGGTCAATTATTTCAGCTATAATGCTGACTTTTTTACCAGAGCTTTTGAGAAGTATGGGCGATTTCAGAATGGTTATATATCCATTAGCTTTAATACTACTTATGATATTCAGACCTGAAGGATTATTCGGAGATAAAGAAATTTCTCTTAAAATCTTTGGTAAATTAATACCAAGCAAAAAATCAGATGATAGAGAGGAGGCTTAATTCAATGCTAGAAGTTCAAAATTTATCAATTGTATTCGGTGGATTAAAGGCAGTGTCAGATTTTAATCTAACAATAAATGAAAAAGAAATTGTCGGGCTTATTGGACCTAATGGCGCTGGTAAGACTACTGTATTTAACATGTTAACTGGTGTTTATACTCCAACTGAAGGTACTATATCTTATCTTGGAGAAAAGATTCAAGGTCTTAAACCCTATAATATTACACAAAAGAAAATAGCCAGAACTTTTCAAAATATACGTCTATTTTCTCATCTTTCTGTTCTTGATAATGTTAAAGTAAGTTTTAACTATAGAATAAATTATTCTATATTTGATTCCATCTTTAGAACTCCTAAATTTAGGAAAACAGAAGCTGAAATTATAGATAAAAGTATTGAACTATTAAAAGTCTTTTCTCTCGATGGAAAAAAAGATGAGTTAGCTAGCAATCTCCCTTATGGCGAACAAAGAAAACTTGAGATAGTAAGAGCCTTAGCTGCAAAGCCATCTCTTCTATTATTAGATGAACCTGCTGCTGGTATGAATCCTCAGGAGACTGTAGAACTTACCAAGCTTATAGATTGGATTAAAGATAAGTTTAATATATCAATTCTTTTAATTGAGCACGATATGAAGCTTGTTATGGGAATCTGTGATAAAATAGCAGTTCTTGATTACGGAAAAAAAATTGCTGAAGGCACTCCAGAAGAAATAAAAAATAATCCTAAGGTAATTGAAGCTTATCTAGGAGAGGGGGCTTAAAAATGCTAAAGGTAGAAAATATTAATCTATATTATGGTGTAATTCATGCACTAAGGGACATTTCCCTTGAAGTAAAACAGGGTGAAATAGTGACATTAATAGGTGCTAATGGTGCTGGTAAAACTTCTACTCTTAGAGCTATATCAGGCCTTGAACCAATAAAATCTGGTACGGTCACTTTTAAGGGCTCTGAATTAAACAAGGTTGCAGCTAATAAAATAGTTTCTCTAGGTCTTTCCCATGTACCAGAAGGAAGAAGAGTTTTTCCTCAGCTATCGGTCTTAGAAAATCTAGAACTAGGTGCTTATTTAAGAAACGATAAAGCAGAAATTAAAAAAGACATGGAAATGGTATTTGCTAAATTTCCAAGACTTAAAGAAAGAATAAAGCAACAAGCTGGTACTCTTTCTGGTGGTGAACAGCAAATGCTTGCAATCGGAAGGGCTCTTATGAACAGACCTGAAATGCTTATATTAGATGAGCCTTCAATGGGGCTTGCGCCTCTTGTTGTTAAAGATATTTTTGATACAATTGTTGAAATTAATAAATCAGGAACAACTATACTTTTAGTTGAGCAAAATGCGAATATGGCCCTTGCCATTGCACATAGAGCTTATGTTCTTGAAACTGGTAATATAGTAAAATCCGGTGATGCACAAGTTCTTCTTAATGATGAAAGTATTAAGAGTGCATATCTTGGTGAATAAATAGTTAAATTAAGTTACTATAAAAAAAGACTGATACCCAAATCAGTCTTTTTTTATAGTGACTTAATCTAATCTCTTTTTCTTATAGGCATAAACAAAAATTCCAGCACCAATTATAATCCACAATAGAATTACTAATATATTATAAGCAAAATTTATATTTAAATGTTCATTAGTAAAAATTCTGCCTAGCAATATTTGCATGTTATAGTTAGGTAAAAAATTAGCTGCCATTCCGGCTATATTATTCATTTTTGCTAAAGCGCCCGCTAAAAATATAACCATGAAAAACGGCATTCCTATGGTTCCTGCACTAGCCTGATTTTCTGCTAAAATTCCTATTACCGCTCCAAGTTCTTATAATCACTATGTTTTATTTAGTCTATATATATTTCACCACTACCTATTACTTCTTTATCTAATATAAGATCTATTAATGTATTACTAAACTCCCTATCTGCTTCAATGCTTACCAAACTTCCCTTTTCAACCATAAGGTTTATATGATTTATGAAACTATTAGCTTGTTTTTTATATAAATTTTTTATTTTCAACATTATAAATTATTCTCCTCGACTTATACATTCAGTTAATTAATATACATTATAGGTAAATTATTACACTAGTTTATAACGATAGCAATAGTAGGCCTCAACATTCCATAAATACCATAATGTAAAATTCAATTGAATTTCATATTATATTAAATTTTATAAACAACGAATAGATAATTTTATTAATGATAAACTAAATTTGTATAAATGAAATAAAAGGAGGTTAAGTTTATGAGTTACAAAGAAAAAGAATCTCTAAAGAATGAGGCAAAAAAAATGATGATTGATGGAGAACATTGGAGTGCAATTAGAGAAAAAACTCATCTAAGACTAAAAGATTTACGAAGAATTCAAAGGGATGAAATAAATCCTAAGTTCTAAACTTCAAATTAATTACATCTAACAATTATAGATACTGCTATAAATTAAAATACTATGATTTTATTACTAAATTACTAAGCAAAGTAATATATTTAGAGGTTTCTCCAAACTTTCTATAAGTATATATTTACTTTGCTTATTTTATTTTGCTTAAGCATAATATATATTATAGAAAAAGTTGAAAATTTTTGAATTTTCTGAATATTTTGTTGTATAATATATATGTATAACAAATTTATATAAAAAATAAAGGGGATGTTTTAAATGGTACCATATTTTATGCTTATTTATAGTGTTATAATTATTTCACTTATAGCAATCATTTATTTGGTCAGGTATACATTTTCTCAAGACAAAGGCACTAGCCAAATGCAAGAAATATCAACTTACATTAAGGAAGGTGCTATGGCATTCATTAAAAGACAATATAAAACCATCTTTGTTTTATCCATTGTTGCTTTATTTTTAATCATACTTTCTAACTATTTCGGCAATGCATCAAAAGGTCCAAGCTCTGCCATATCTATATCTTTACATACAGGTATAGCTTTTATAACAGGCGCATTCTGCTCAGCTTTATCTGGCTATATTGGTATGTATATGGCTGTTAATTCTAATGTAAGAGCTGCTGCTGGCGCAAAAAAGGGGTTAAACAATGCTCTTCAAATAGCTCTTAAAGGTGGTGCTGTTACTGGACTAGCGGTTACTTCCCTATCTCTTTTAGGTGTAGCGTCTCTATTTCTTATCTATGGAGGTATTTCTGGAAACGATACTTTAATTAAAGAAGCCCCCTCTCTTATAGTTGGATTTGGGTTTGGTGCTTCCTTCGTCGCGTTATTTGCTCAACTTGGTGGAGGTATATATACAAAGGCTGCCGATGTTGGTGCTGATCTCGTCGGAAAGGTTGAAGCTGGTATCCCTGAAGATGATCCTAGAAATCCTGCTGTTATTGCTGATCTTGTTGGTGATAATGTAGGTGATTGTGCTGGTAGAGGTGCGGACTTATTCGAATCTACAGCCGCTGAGAATATAGGTGCTATGATTCTAGGCGTTGGGCTTTACCCTATATTTGGATGGAAAGGAATACTATTTCCGCTTGTTGCTCGTGCCCTTGGTATCATCGCTTCAATAATAGGTATCCTTGCTGTTAAAGTTAAAAATGATAATGATGATCCTATGAAAGCTTTAAAAGGTGGATTTGTTATCACTTCAATAATTAATTTAGTAATATTATTTTTCGTAGTTAAAGATATGTTAAGTGGTTCACTTGCAACTGGTGGACAAGTAAACTATATATATCTATATGGATGTGCAGTTGCTGGAATACTTCTTAGCTATGTATTTGTAGTTTTAACTGATTATTATACTTCAATAACCCATAAGCCTGTTAAAGAGATAGCTAATGCTTCTAAAACTGGAGCTGGAACTAATATAATAACTGGATTATCAGTTGGCATGGAATCAACTGCACTTCCTGTTGTTTGCATATCTATTTGTATATTTATATCTTATAGATTAAGCGAAATGGCATTACCTAATGTTGCAAATGCAGGTTTGTATGGTACAGCAATTGCAACCATGGGAATGCTTTCAACCTGCACATATATTCTTGCCATGGATACCTTTGGTCCAATTACTGATAATGCCGGTGGAATTACAGAAATGTCTGGAGCTCCCGAAGAAATTAGAAATGTAACTGATAGATTAGACGCATGCGGCAATACTACAAAAGCATTAACCAAGGGTTATGCCGTTGGTTCAGCTGCACTTGCTACTTTTCTATTATTTTCTGCATATCTAGATGAAGTAAAAAAACTTCTTGGAAAACCTTTAGATTCATGGTTTTCGGTTGATATAGGTAAGCCTGAAGTATTTATAGGTGGTTTTATAGGTGCTATGATAGTATTTCTATTTAGCTCTACAGCTATCCGTGCTGTTGGCAAGGCTGCTCAATATGTAATACTTGAAGTTAGACAACAATTTAAAGAAATACCAGGAATAATGGAAGGAAAATCAAAACCTGATTATGCTCGTTGTGTTGATATAGTTACAAAAGGTGCTCTAAAAGAAATGGTTCTTCCTGGAATCATAGTGATTTCTGCTCCTATAATCGTTGGAATCCTTCTAGGGAAAGAAGCTGCAGCTGGATTTTTAATGATAACCACCATTTCTGGTGTTATAATGGCTCTCTTCTTAAATAATGGCGGTGGTGCATGGGACAATGCAAAGAAGCTTATAGAATTAGGAGAGCACGGTGGTAAAAATTCCGAAGCACATAGAGCTAGTGTCGTTGGAGATACAGTTGGCGATCCATTTAAAGATACCGCCGGCCCATCACTCCATGTACTTATAAAACTCGTAAGTACTTTAACTTTAGTATTTGTCGCATTATTCGCATAAATTAATATTATTTATTTATAAAGAGGATCTGTAGTATATAATTTAACACTGCATATCCTTTTTTTATAAGTTCCTCTAATTTTTTTACTAATCTATAATGCTTTTATTTTGTCACTTATACTAAATTATATTTAATACCTTATATACTTTTATTGAGATATAATTAATTATATAATTGTTCTATATACAACTTATGTATACAGTTACTAATCACTTATTTAAAAAGGGGGCTAAAATTTAATGGATGAAAAATATGTAGTTATTATCCAGTGCGACATTGCTCATAACCGTTGTAGTGGATTTGCCTGTACTAATGCCTTTTACAACAGAGATGAAGTTTTTAAAAATTACAACGAATCAACCAGATATATTTCCTTCACCTGTGGAGGATGCTGTGGAAAAAGTATTGCTACTAAATTAGAACATCTCTCGAAAAAACTTAAGTTAAAAAATAACATAAATAAAGAAGATGTTGTGATACATCTATCATCTTGCATGACAAATGATAATTATCATTATGATAAATGTCCTCATCTAGATTATATTAAATCTATTGTATCCAAAAAAGGATATAATAAAGTTATAGAAGGTTCTTATATAAGTAAGAATGCTGAGAAAAAAAGAGCCAATGGCAGTTATAACTGCTATGACTCAATATAAACGTAAAGGCAGGATATATATTCTGCCTTCCTAATATTACGTTACTCAGTTTCAGTATTTTTCATGCTTCTCAAATATTTTCTCAATACTGCTTTATCTACTATTTCTGAATAGATTTCTGGTGCCTGTTTCTGAATTGCATTTATTTTATCTGTTAAATTATTATATATTCTAGTAATATCATTATATTTATCGCATAACAGTTTATTTTTCATTTGTATGATCTTATCAGTCTGCTCTGTCCTAGTAATAGGTTGAGGAGTATGCGGTTTATCAAATGTTAAACCTACAGTATTTCCATTTACAATAAACTCTTTATTTTCTTCATATCCTATCTTTTTTATTGCTTGTACAAAGGAACTGCACATTTCTTCATCCTTTAAAGTAATATTCAAATACATGACTAGTTCAGAAGGCTCTGAATATTCACCAAGTTTAAAGCCTGCTAACCACCAATGCTTATCATCTAACGCGAAAAGTGTTTTTCCATTCTTTTTTAGCAAAAGAGAGATTGTTAATCTATCTTCATCGCTAGCGCAATTATAAAACATATACTTATATACTTCTGGTAAGTTTAATATAGGCTTTTCAGCTGTATAAATACCGACTTCACATCCAGTATTCAAATCGTATTGACCTTTCCATAATTCAATTAACCATATTCTATTATTATATTCAAAGTAGATTGGTTCACAATCTACTATCATTCCAAAAGGTGCTGATGCTTCATCATACAATCTACTATATCCCATATTTCTTTGCCATGCATTCATATTACTATAAAATATATCTTGTACTGAATCATAATCATAACCAGCAATCTCTATTCCTTTATCTATTGGCTTTTCAGATTTAATAATTCCCAATAAACTTTTATTCATATTTTTCAGTATACGGATTCCAGTAAGCATTGTTATAAAAGATCCAAACATAAGCCTCACCTCAAATAAATTGCTTTACTTATATAGTATTCCCTCTATAATCATTATGTTAAAAGACACTCATGAATTTTATTTAATGTATATTATTATTTATTCTATTTAATTGCGATATCGCCATAACCTAAACATTGACAATTACAAAAAATTGTACTATGATAAATTATACCAAACGGGTATACTTTAAGGAGTAAATTTTATGAATATTAATCAAGAATCTGATTACGCATTTAGAATAATACTTATGCTATCCAAAGAAGGTTTAGATAACAAACTTGATGCAAAATCTCTATCTGAAAAAGGAAATATTCCTCTTAGATTTTTATTAAAACTAACTAGAAAGTTAACTCAAGCAGGAATATTAAAGTCTTATAGAGGTGTTAATGGTGGTTATGCTATAACTCGGGAGCCTAAAGATATAACCTTAAAAGATGTGGTTGAAGCTATACAAGGTCCAATTATTGTGACCAGATGTGTTTACGATGGCAAGGCTTGTAGTGCAAATAAAGCTGGTCACTGTTCTATACACAAGGCTTTATACAATATTCAAAATACAATGATAAATGAACTAGAAAAGGTTAACTTTGATAAACTAAAGAATGATCCATGGTAACTTTATACATGTAAATATAAGAGGCGAAAGCCTTTTATATTTACTTAAAACTATACCTCTTTAGTATACTTTTGGGTTGAATATTAAATATAAAATTAAAGGAGATGATCAATATGTCAATGTGCACATCAGCAGATTGTAAATTATGTGAATTTTTATCATCAAAAGAAGATCTAGAAACATCATTCAACAGAGTTGAAACACAAAAAGCAAAATGTAAATTCGGAAAAGAAGGAGTCTGTTGCAAACTCTGCTCAAATGGTCCATGTAAGATAACACCTAAATCACCTAAAGGTGTATGTGGTGCGGATGCTGATACTATCGTATCAAGAAACTTTTTAAGAGCGATAGCAGCAGGTTCCGCATGTTACCTTCACGTAGTGGAAACTACAGCAAGAAACCTTAAAGATATTGGTGAAGGAAAAGGCAATTTAAAAATAAAAAGCCCTGAAACATTGGATAAGCTTGCTGAAATATTTGATATTGTTGAATCAGATATAAATGCCAAAGCAATTAAAGTAGCTGATGAAGTTCTTAGGGATTTATATAAACCAAGATTTGAGAAAATGGAATTGGTAGAGAAATTAGCTTATGCTCCAAGATATCATAAGTGGAAGGAATTAAATATTTTACCTGGCGGTGCAAAATCTGAAGTTTTTGATGCTCTAGTAAAAACTTCAACAAATCTAAATAGTGATCCTGTAGATATGCTGCTTAATTCACTTCAACTTGGAATTGCTACTGGAATATATGGTCTAGTGTTAACTAACCTTCTAAATGATGTTATGCTAGGTGCTCCAAAAATCAGACAAGCTAAAGTTGGCTTTAGAGTAATAGATGAGGATTATATCAACATAATGATTACAGGTCATCAGCATTCTGATATTGCACATCTTCAAGATAAATTAATTGATGAGAATGTCACAAAAAGAGCAATGGAATTAGGTGCAAAGGGCTTTAGATTAGTTGGCTGTACATGCGTAGGCCAAGATCTACAGTTAAGAGGAGAGCATTATACTGAAGTTTTTTCAGGCCATGCTGGAAATAATTATACAAGTGAAGCCGTACTCGCAACTGGTGCTATAGATTTAATTGTCTCAGAATTTAACTGTACAATACCAGGACTTGAACCTGTAGCTGAGAAATTTAATGTAAAAACTATCTGTATAGATGATGTTGCTAAGAAGAAAAATGCTGAATATATAAATTTTGATATGAGAAACGCTGAAGAAATTAGTGAAAAGATTATTGGCGAAGCATTAGAAAGCTATAAGAACAGAAGAAATAACGTCACAATAGACATTCCTAAAGATCATGGGCATGATGATGTTGTGACTGGTGTTAGTGAAGGATCTTTAAAAGAGTTCCTAGGTGGAAATTGGAACGGTCTTATTGACTTAATAGCAAAAGGAAAAATCAAAGGGATAGCTGGTGTTGTAGGCTGTTCGAACTTAACAGCTAAAGGCCATGATGTATTTACTGTTGAGCTAACTAAAGAATTAATAAAAAGAGATATTTTAGTTCTTTCAGCTGGATGTTCTTCTGGAGGCCTTGAAAATGTTGGTCTTATGTCTCCTGGGGCAGCTGATCTTGCAGGCGATAATCTAAGAGATGTGTGCAAATCCCTAGGCATTCCACCAGTATTAAACTTTGGTCCATGTCTAGCTATTGGAAGACTAGAAATGGTAGCAACTGAACTTGCTGAAAACTTGGGTATAGATATACCTCAACTTCCACTTGTATTATCGGCACCACAATGGCTTGAAGAGCAAGCATTAGCCGATGCTGCATTTGGACTATCATTAGGTCTGCCACTGCATGTTGCAATATCTCCTTTTATAGATGGAAGTGAAGTTGTCACTAAAGTTTTAAAAGAAGATTTAGTGAATATAACAGGCGGTAAGCTTATTATTCAAGAAGATGTAATTAAAGCTGCTGATGAGTTAGAGGAGATTATCGAAAACAGAAGAATAGGATTAAACATATAAGAACCCATTAAATATAGGAAATAAAAAACTACATTTTTAATATATATAATGAATCTGGATGGTAACATATTCAGATTCAATTTTTCATTGAAATACATATTATGAATTAATTTCTTTATCCTATATAATTGATTCTTTGAATAATATGTCTCAACATTATGAACCTTTAAGCTAATATTAAGTGCTATTATCTTTATCATAATTTTAATCAACTCGTTATTATAATTTACGAGTTGATTAAAATTTATATCTCTTCTGTGTTATTTCATTGATTCAATAATGCTATCAGCAATAGATTCCATTAAATCCTCATCGCTTTCTTTCATGCTAGAATTAATTGAAATTTCATTATCCAAAATAGTCATATCTTTCATTTCTTCTAATAATTCACGCATTAATTTACCTGATTGAGGCGCCCATGATCCATTTTCAATAATAGCAAAAGTACGTTTTTGAAGGTTTAATGCCTTCATATCCATTATATAGTCAAGCATTGGTGGATAAATCTTTAAATTATAAGTAACTGATGCTAACACAACGTGACTATATTTAAATGTTTCAGAAATCAGATATGAAACATGAGTTTTGGAAACATCATACATAACTACATTGGTAATCCCTTTTTTAACCAATCTTGTTGCTAACTCATTTGCTGCTGCCTCTGTATTACCATACATTGTTCCATAAACAATCATCACGCCCTTTTCCTCAGGTGTGTAGCTACTCCATTTATCGTACTTATCAAGTAAGTATCCAAAATCATTACGCCATACTGGTCCATGTAACGGACAGATAATCTTAATATCTATAGTGCCTGCCTTTTTTAAAAGAGCCTGAACATGAGGGCCATATTTACCTACAATATTTGTGTAATACCTTCTAGCATCATCAATCCAATCACGATCAAAATTTACTTCATCGTTAAATAGCTTTCCATCTAATGCGCCAAATGAACCAAAAGCATCAGCTGAGAATAATACTCCATTTGTAGTATCATATGTTACCATAGCTTCTGGCCAATGTACCATAGGGGCAGAAACAAATACAACATTATGCTTTCCAAATGACATAGTATCTCCTTCTTTAACTTGTTCTACCTTGTCTTCTATCTGGAAACCAAACTGATGCATAAATAAAAATGCCTTCTCAGTACATATTATCTTTACATTAGGATAGCGGATAACAATTTCTTCAATACACGCTGCATGATCAGGTTCCATATGGTTAATGACCATGTAATCTAAGTCTCTATCTCCTAAAACTCCCTTAATATTCTCAAGAAATTGTCTGCAAATTGACCAATCTACAGTATCAAATAGCACTGTCTTTTCATCTAAAAGTAAATAAGAATTATAAGAAACACCTCTTGGAATAGGATGAACATTTTCAAAAAGAGCTAGGCGACGATCATTTCCTCCTATCCAATAAAGATCTTCAGTTACCTCTCTAACACAATACATAGCTAATCCTCCTTTAAACAAAAAATTTATTTATTACCTGCTTTAAACTTCTATAAACATATCTTTTTCTTCACCACAAGCTGGGCAAGTCCACTCTTCAGGTAAATTTTCAAAAAGTGTTCCTGGGTTTACTTCACCTTCTAGATCACCTACTCCAGGATCATATTCATAACCACATCCGTTACATACATAATGTTTCCAAGTTGGAGTGACTTTCTTTGGAATAGCTCTCTTCATCTTTTTCATTGGTGGAGCCTCTTTCTTTGCTTCACCATTGTCTAAAGCTTCAATAAGTAGAGGTAATATTTCCATCAAATCACCAACTATACCATAATCTGAGTTTTTGAAAATCTTTGCATTAGGGTTTATATTAATTGCAACAATTGTAGAAGCATCCTTTATACCTTTTAAATGTTGACCTGCACCTGAAATACCACATGCAATATAAAGGTTTCCTTTAAATTTTTGCCCTGACATACCAACGTAACGATCAATTGGAACATATTTTAAAGTTTCAGCTACTGGTCTAGAAGAACCTATTGCTGCACCAGCCTGAACTGCAAGCTTTTCTATAAGATGCATATTTTCCTTTTCTCCTATACCTTGGCCTACACTAACTACTCTCTCCGCCTTGCTTATTGGAGTATCTATAGGAATTCCCACAGAGAAATCATATCCATCCTTCTTAAGAGCTTCTACAAGAGAATTTACTCTCTCTTCAGGTGTACCATCTTTATAAATTACTTTCTTACGATATCCTGTTGCAGGTTCCCTTGAAGTTTTTGCTACACTCTCTGTTTTTGGCATTTTTCCTATGATATTAGCGGCTATAACAACACGCTGGATTTCATTAGTTCCTTCATATATAGTGCAGATTTTAGCATCTCTATAGGCACGCTCAACTTCCATACCTTTAAGGTATCCGCTTCCCCCAAAGATTTGAAGAGCATCGTTGACAATCTCAAGACAAACATCAGAAGCATATTGTTTAGCCATTGCTGCTTCCATGCTGTAATGCTCATGATTTTCTTTAAGCTCTGCTGCACTGTAAATAAGGAATCTTGCTGCTCTAAGTTTTGTAGCCATATCAGCTAATTTAAATGCAATTATTTGTTGCTGACAAATAGGTTTACCAAATTGAACTCTTTCTTTTGAATACTCTAGTGCATTCTCATAAGCACCTTGCGCTATTCCTAGAGCTTGGGCAGCAATACCGATACGTCCACCATCTAATGTAGACATAGCAATTTTGAAACCATCGCCTTCTTTACCTAATAAATTTTCCTTAGGAACTTTTACATCATTAAAAATAAGCTCTGCAGTAGCTGATGAACGAATTCCCATCTTATCATAATGCTTACCAAAACTAAAACCTTCTGATCCCTTTTCAACGATAAATGCACTAATACCTCGTGTACCAATATTTGGTGTAGTTACTGCAAAAACAATATAAATATCTGCTTCGCCACCATTAGTGATAAATATTTTCTCACCATTTAAGATATAATAATCTCCTTCTAGTACAGCAGTTGTTTCTGTTCCTCCTGCATCACTACCTGCATTTTCCTCAGTCAAACCAAATGCTCCAAGCTTTTCACCCTTTGCTAATGGTACTAAATATTTTTGTTTTTGCTCCTCATTTCCAAAAGCTGCAATTGGATATGTTCCTAATGATGTATGTGCAGATAAGATTACTCCTGTCCCGCCATCAACTCTTGATAATTCCTCGACAGCTATCGCATAGCTAATCACGTCTAAGCCAGCTCCTCCATACTCCTTTGAATACGGAATACCCATCACTCCCATATCAGCTAGCTTTTGAACTACTTCCGAAGGGAATTTATTTTCTTGATCCAACATAAATGCAATAGGTTTAACTTCCTCTTCAGCAAATTCTCTTATTTTTGTTCTCAAATTTTCATGTTGTTCTGTAGTTTTGAAAAACATAAATACACCTCCCTTTAATTATACGGTTTCACTAATGTAATTCTATGAAATCTGTAAAACCATATTCCCAATCATATTCCTTAAATGTATACCTAAACCGTATACATTCATTGTATACCTCTAAGGTATACTTTTCAACTGTTATTTTATCTATTTTATTCCATAATAGACAATTAAAGCTTAAAACTCCTCTTCTTTTAAAGATAATATAACTTTTCCTTCCATTATCTTATAAAAGCAATTATTTTTACTTGTAAGGTTTTTCTTTATTTGTATTCCCCCTTATTTAATTTAAGATATATTTAAAGTTTCTATATTTATATCAACACTTATAATTATGCTATTTACAATACTATTATTAACATTAATATAAACTATAATAAAAAAAAGCAGATACCAATTACGTAACTACTATTTTTTATTGATTTAATTTATTTTTCTTTTATGTCTACTTATGATATGGTTCACCGTATCAGTAGTAAGTGATATAGTTTTTTTATATTCAAATAGGATACCTATTATCTTATATATCCCACTAATTACCAGGCTTGGTTTTTTATAATGCTTCTAAATGCATTGATTTCATTTTTTAATCACATTTTTATTGATTTTAAAGCTACTGTTTTATATTTATTTATCTTTTATTCTAAACAAAGATAATCCATTTTCGTTTCCAGTTACTGAAGACACAATACTATCATTATCAAAAATAATTCCGCTTAGTTCAGTATCTGATAAAACGGCTCCTTCTATATCTGTTATATCTCCTCTTTTTATTCTTTTTGATAATTCCCTTCCAATGTATTGAGCCAATGAGGTATATACATTGGAGCCTTTTCCACCTACTTTATACCCCATTGCTTCAACATCATTGTGAAATTCCTTATCATATTTTATTGCTAATTGATACACCGACAAGAATGATTGTCCTAAATGTGGGTGCCTAACCTTTTCCCGCGATAAAATTCCTCTTAACTTATCTTCTAAATTATAGTTCTTCCAATCGCTCATAATAATTCCCTCCTACTAAAACTTTTAGTCTTCTATTTTTTGTATTTCAATAATACTAAATAATGCATTATTTACATTAGAAAAAGCTTCTCCCCAATTGTATCTATGATATAATTTTCTACTCACAAAATTCCCTATATATCTTGAAACTTGTTTCTTATTCTTATCATCAATATCATATATATCTGGTAATTCTAATCCTAGAACCAAGAAAATACTTTTTATATCTAGCATTTCAATATAGGAATCATCCTTATTAGATTTATTATGACTTTCTAATAGTTCAGTTACATCTTCTTTTTTGTTACTAATATCTGTTCCTTCTTTTGGATACTTTAATTTTAGTACTGCAATATATTTATTCTTTTTTGGGGGTTCAATTTCATTTAGTACCTTATCACTTATATACCGCTTGTACTCACCAAACCTGCTCTGTAACATTTTCTTCATCTCCACTATTCCAATTTTTCCTTTATTTGTATTTATTATATCACTGGTTAGACTTGTATGTCAATATATATTTTCTATAGCATTGTATAGTAACAAAATCTATGTAGTACGTTTTTCACATAACTTTTCATCAAAATTCTTTTAAAAAACAAAAAGAAAGAGAACCTCTTACATATGAACTTAGTTCTCCTCCGTTATTTAGATATATAAATAAGTTTCATTAATGTTAATTTGTATTAATGCTAATCATTGAACTAAATTAATTTCTAACACATTAGTATCTTTTCTATATAGTAACTTTACAGCTTTTGCATCTATAATATTGTAATTTTCTTGTTTTGCAAACTTCATTAATCCTTGAAGCGAATAAATTCTAGCTTGCTTTTTGTCAATTTTTCCAACAAATTCTCTTCCATATATACTAACTGTGATTTTATCCCCCTCTCTATTCACTAATTCGTTAAATAATTCTGAGTTTCTTGAGTAAGTTATAAGCCCATAATTTAGCCATGAAGAACTTGGGCGTGTACTCTCTATTATTATATTTTCTCTATCTATATTATCAGTTTTTATCGATGAATTTTCTCCATATTCTTCTACTTGAACATCTGATGAACCATCTTCGAATATACTAATAGTTATTGTTCTTATTTTTTTAGCTTTCATTGTTTTTCCTCCAAAACTATGATTCAAATGCGATTAATTGGAAGAAAAGATAAATCATCATATTTTTTCTTCCAATACTTATATTAGTTAAACTAGATTCTTAATACTATTTTGTAAGTGAACATTATTTGTTCTACTTAATAAAATATTTCTTAAATCTGTATTTAAATTTTTGATAGCATCTTCTAGTGCCTTATCAAAATTTTTTGCACCCTTTAATCCTAAATTGCCATTTATAACTTTATCTAATCCTCTAATATACTTATCTTCGACTGTGCTAAAATTTACACCTCTAGCTTTGCTTATCTGATGTGTAGCTTCTACTCGTGCTTCAGTAATACTCTGTCCATTAGCCACCTTTTTCCTAGTTAAATCTACCACTTGAATTATTTGTTTAATACCAGTATTGCCTACAGCCATTTAAATAACCTCCATCATTGAAATTTTCTTGTTTTTTTCTTGATATTTTCAGATTATCACTTTTTTAAATTTGTGTCAATATTTTTTTATCATATACAAATTTTTATATTCATAGAATTTATCCTCAACATTCTTCTTGAAACAAAATAGGAAGACGAACCGCCTCCATTATCATCTGGACTTGGTTCGCCTCCATTGCTTAAGTACATTATTAAGTTATCATTTATGTTAAGCTCTATTGATTCTATATCTCTAGTTTTGTTTATGGTTATTTTTGAAATCAGCATATGCAGTAGTCTCTTTTGTTGTTCCCTTGATGTCAACTCTGATAACATCTTACTGAAACTTGATAATATTTCTCTTACAAACTCATAGGAAACCTCTTGCGCACCATCGTCTAAGATATTGCTCTTTATGCTGTTTACCTCCTGTTGGAGCATTTCTTCTCTAGATAATATTTCTGACATTCTATCTGAGAAGTCTTTTTTAGTTATTATGTCTTCTTCATAGGCTTCAAACGCCTTTTTCTTGTTTGCTTCTAGCTTGTTCAGCTCCTTCAAAATCTTTTCTAGTTCACCTTTTGATGGGTCTACCATTGCTTTTCTAGTTGTATTTATATTTTCTACTATGTCTTTAATTAACTTATCATTATTCAGTAGTTCTGATAGCTTACCAAACACATATTCATTAGCTTTATCAACATTGATTGAATTACTATGGCAAACTGCAGTTCCTTTATTCTTCCAAGCACCGCAACAATAGTATTCTCTCCTACGCTTTGTCCCATCTTTTCTTGTACCTATACTTCTACAAATCACCATTTCAGTTCCACATACTGGACATCTTAGTACTCCAGTCAATGGAAATTCTCCATCATATATTCTAGATGGCTTTCCCTTATTAGCTTCAATTTGTTTTTGAACCTTATCCCAAAGTTCTTGTCCTATTATAGACTTATGAATTCCATCTACAATTAGTGGATTTGAGTTCTTGTTTCTCCTTCTTTTTTCGCTCCAATTAGGTCGTACATTATATCTAATCTTTCCTATATATATTGGATTCATCAATATGTCTTTTATTGAACCTACTGAAAATGCTTTTCCTCTTTTAGTTGTATACCCAAACTTATTTATATAGTTTGTTATTGCTTTATATCCATTACCTTCTGAATACTTAGTAAAAATAGCTCTAATAACTTCTGCCTCTTTTTCGTTTATTACAAGCTCTGTATCTCTTCTTTTCTTATTAGTTGAATTTTCTCTTTCCTTTACATCATAGCCAAAGACAATTCCACCATTCCATCTACCTTCCCTAGCTCTAGCCATCATTCCCATCTTTACATTTTGAGCTATTGTTCCTCTCTCAAATTCACCTATTAAAGCCATCATTTGAAATTGCATTTTTCCTGATGGTGTAGTTGTATCAAATGGTTCTGTTGCTGATTTAAAAGTTATATTATATTTTTCAAATAAGTCTATAATATTTAATACATCCTTAAGACTTCTACTTATACGGTTCATTTTCCATACTAGAACACTATCAAATTTACCTTCTTGTGCATCCTTTAATAATTCTTTTAATGCAGGTCTACTTTTTATATTCTTTCCACTTATACCTTTGTCTGCATAAACCTTATATATTGTATCCCCATGTTTAATACAATTATCACTTAGAAGACGTTCTTGTTCTCCAATACTATACCCCTCTTCTGCCTGTTCTGTAGTAGAAACTCTACAATATATTGCTACTTTCCTCGGCATTTTCATTCACATCCTTACTATCAAATTTTCTGATACTAGCTTTAAGGATGATTTCCGAAATCACCTCGATTATTTGATTTATTGTTGCTTGCTCCTTTTTGTATTCCATCCTTGCTCATCCTTTCTAGCATCTAAATTTATAATATATATTTAATAATCAGTTATAATCGATTTTTTAAGTATTACTAATTAATTAGCATCCGAAAACTATAATGCTTCTAAACTCTCTTATTTATATTCTTAGTTCTTCAATTTCCAGAGATGTATTACCTGTATAAAATATACTAATTACTTCGTACTCATATATTTGAAATACATTTAATACTTTTCCTGCTAATTTTATATTGTCTTCAACACGTGAATTTAACTCTGATATTGTATTTACGTGCATATGATTTATATATGCTCCATTAATCTCTACATCTGTTTGATTTAGATTTACTGAAATATTTACTTTTTCATTTATCATCAAGTTATTAATATATCTTAGTATTTTTATATCTTTAAGAACTTTTTTTGAAATTTTTATTATAAATCCAAAGCACATAGCTCCATTTTGAGTGTCAGACTTATCTTTTCCTTTTAATAAATTAATGCTGGATTTTACCTTATCACCTTCAAAATTATTATTTATATTTATACTTAAATTACACATTTAATCGAACTCCTTTAGTTTAAATTCATTTCCAAAATTTTTCTTAATATTATAATTCCTTATTAGAACTATTGAATTCCCGTTTCATTCTATCTTTTTCTTTTTTTAGCAATTTTATTTTTCTGGCATCTGTTAATGTATCTAACAATTTATTAATGCTATCAAACCTCTCATCTTCATCATCATTTTTTATTATTAGAACATAAACTTTAGATATTTTGCCTAAATTATTCTTTCTTTTTCTATATAATTTCTCTTTTTCATGGTCTAAATAGCCGCTATTCCTTAATTCCCTTAGTACTACTCTTGGACTTTTAAATCCACCCTTTTGGAGTGTTTCCTCAAGTATTAGTGGATTTATTTCAATTTCTGTTTTGCTTTCAGAAATTGTTATATTTCCCCACGATTCACTTTTGGCAAACCTTGGTTCCATTGACTTAGCAGGTTTGTTAAAAACATTAAATTTATCAATATTAATGGATACGAAATTGCATATATAATCTATGGAAGTCTTATCAAAATTTCTATTTTCTATAGAAGATTTCTCCACCTCCATCAACAATCTCATAATCTCATAATTACTTAAAGTTATTTCAAAAGCTTCTTCAAATAAAGATACTGTAGTTAAAAATATTGCATGTCGTTTTATTCTTCTATCAGTGAAACCATCTTTTATTTTATTAAGACCAAATTCATTCTCTAACTTTTTTATATTTTTTTTATATAATTGAATTATTTGTTTTCTCCCTTGGTTAATAACATACTCAGCAAATTCTATACCTATATGCCCATAATTTTTTAAAATAATTCTTGTAATGTTTTCTGCATTTGTTGCATCTTTAGTCCATGCTACATTATCAAATTCAAATACCCTATTAAATAAACCCGTATTACTTGAGGATTGTATAATTGGCTCTTCTCCATTGGATAATATAGTTGTTAACCATGTCTCTTTGCTTCTTAACTCGGAGTTCTTATTTAGACGGTTTTTATCTACTCCGTTAGCTAATTTATATACAATATTAGAGAGTTCTTTCTTATTACTCATAGAAATCTCATCAAATGCTACTGGTACCCCCTTAATACCAGCTAATGATTTTATTAGAGCATTATTTGTACTATTATAACTAGTAAATAATCCATTCTTCTTTACATCTGGATATCCAAACATTGATATGGCTAACTTCATTGCTGTACTTTTACCTGTAGTTGAATTTCCAGTTAGATGGCATATGATATTATCTAACCCCATATCCTCACCTATGAAACCTAGAATTACTGATGATAAGCCTATGACACAGATTAATTCCAAGCTTGGATGCCCTATTACTTCTTTATTAAACATTTCCCACCATTTTTCTATACTGCCTTTAGGCTTAATGGAATAATTTCCATTATAAATTGATTTCAATCCTATGCACTCATAATGCTTATATACCATTTTTGACTTATAGGTATCAAATCCTAATTTTGAATGATGATATTTTTTATATGCTCTAGTTTCCTCGTTCCTCAGATGTGCCACAACATCTTTTACATTATTATTAATTACATCTAATCCATGTCTTTGATATTTAACTATATTTTGTACATTGAGATAATCTTCCCTTCCTATTATTAAATTTTTTTCTTCACCTAAATAGTCAAATACTATTTTTGCAGAAATGCCATTTTCATCAATATCTTCATTAATTTCCTCTATCCTAATAAGATCACAAACTCTCACTTCAAAAGTTCCATCTTGATTTTTAATTCTTTTAACTACAATTCCCTTCTCCTCTAATGGATATATATGAGGATATGGGACGCTGTCTAAATCCATAAGCATACTCCCAACCTTTTTAAATTTTAATATTAGGATTAGGCTATTAAAGTTAACTTAATCCATTACACTTTTTAAAATGCCGCTACTATAAAGGCTTTATCCCAAGTTGATTTTGTTGCTATAATTGCATTGCATTTTTTACCTATAAATGATTCAGGATAACTGTAATCAAATGTTCTATCTACGCTAATGGCTTCGCGGATTTCATCAAATACTGAGTTTACACCAAACTCTACCTTTATAGTTTGTGTAAAAATATCTCCACTTTCAGTTTGAAAACTTACTTTAATCTTATCTACACAAAATTCATCTATGAATAACTCATCCATATCAGATTCCTCATCACATGCTTTTGCACTGATAATCGTTAACTTAGTTGTATATGTCTTATAATCCTCATTACTTTTTATTTTCTTTTTTAATTTCATCTTTACCCACCCTTTTCTATATTGAATTATTAAAATCCCTTTTTCCCTGTAATTTTGAAATTATGTGTTTCTCAATTTTTTAATTTATTGTATGCTAATTATTGCTAGCTTTGATTCCTGTATCTGCTTGTATTCTACTTTTTGAAAAGTTATTGAAACCCTCTCTGAAAAATCTAATCCAAATTTCTCTGAAATCTCCGTAACTAACCCCGCTGAATAAATGATCCACTTAGCTCCACTCTTTTTTAATGGAAAATGTTGTCCAACATTTGGAATGTTCTCCCCTATGACTATCCCCTGTTTACTAAAAGCTATCTGCAATTGATTAAAGTCCCCTAATTTTTCTATCACATCATTAGCAAAAGTAATCCTCTTACCATTTTTCTTCGAATTTATAATAGTCATTATTCCAGGATCACCTATTGCTCTGCTCACTACTCTTGTAGTAAACTGGCTTAATTCACTTAGATCAAAATCCTCCATTTCATTCTCCGCATCTAACATAACGTCTTCTTCTGTAATTCCTGCTTGTTCCTTCACAAATTCATCCATCGAATTGTCCTCCTTAATAAATTTATTACTTAAAGGTTTTTCTGCCTTCTGTATCGCCTATTCTATAGCAGTTAAATTTTATTGTCAGCTTTGATATTTTCTCATATTAGCTCAAATTTTCTATCTGAGAAGGAACTGCCTCAAAGCACTGGAAATTTTTCTATACATATTTTGAGGCAGATGAAAGCGGCTCATTTGCCTCATTGTTTTTTTCAATTTAAAGCTTTCCATGCACATTCAATCTCATTATCTCTAAATCTCTTATAATTACTCATTATATCTAGACTTTACTTAATTCACGTCTCAAGGCAATATCCCAATTATGTATTTTATTTACATTTATTTTTTCTCTCAATTCCATGTAACTATTGATATTAATAGGTTATTTGTATTTAGGTTATGATACGGACTGCCCTAAAACATGCTAAAGCATTTTTACTTCATTATTTAAAATTGGGATATAATATTTTTTAATCACCCAATAATTCGCCTACTTCTTACTTTTTTATGTACTTCATCAATTCTATTTTTTATTATTTTTAGGTCACCCAAAAATAACATTATATTAAATAATTTATAGGGAGATATAAAAATGATAAACACTACAAATCAAATATCTAAAGTTAAAAGGAATTTTATAAAGAATCTTCAAACATTAAACGAAAAAAAAATTAACGGACTTTTATTAGAGCTTTATCATTGTAAAAATTCAATCAAAGAGCTAAGAAAAAAAGATGTCTCTTTCATGACTAGGTCAGATCTTCACCATTATCAGAGAAAACTAGATTTACAAGTAAAGAAAAGAAAAATACTACTCCAAACACTTTCAAGCCTTGGTTATAACGCAGATAAAAGAGGTCGACCTAAGAAGAATGATACTGATAAATACAAGAATACACATACTAGAATTACTTGCTATTTTACAAAAGATAATAGTAAGATTCTAAAGGATTTAAAGGAACAAGGTAGTATTGAAAATATCTCTTCTTTCCTTAATGAACTTCTCCGATCTTATTTTGCTTTATCTAAGGATGATTTTGATTATGAAAAAGAAAACTAATGCTGAAATAGGTATGGAAAGAGAAAGAAACGCCATTGCTATTCATAGAAGAATTGCTAATGTTCTTTCAGAAGAGAAAAAAAGAATGGAAAGCGAAGGAATAGAAGTTCCCCCTATTAATGTTTATGTTAAAGGGGATGGTAGAATTCCATGGAAGCCTGAAAAATACTTTAATAAGCACTTCAAATCTTATTTACAACAAATAAAAAAAGTACACGGTCTTTCTATTACTGAAATAGGGATTATTACTGTTCTATCTTATTATATAACTTATGAGAACAATCTTATTACAAAGGAAGATGGTGCTCCTATGATAAAGAAAGATTTAGAAGAAGTTCTTGGAATTAGGCAAAATGCAGTAGACAAATACATGGCTTCCTTAGTAAAAAAGGGAGTCTTTGCTTCCGTTAAAGTTAAAAGAAATGTGAATTATTACCTAGATCCAAGAATTGCGTACCAAGGTAATAGAATTGATTCAACTCTTCTTTCCATGTTCCACATCAAAACCAGTTAGCTACAATGGTTTAATTCTAAATATACCCCAAAAATTGGGGTGTATTTATATGAAATGTATCCCAGTTTCTGGGGTATACTTTTTTCACATATTCATTGATTTTCAAGGAAAATCGGGATTTTGGCTATCCAATTCTTTTTATAAATATTAAGATATCAAATAATCTTTTAATACTAATTAAACTACATTAGTATTAATTTAAATTATTTTTTTCATACATTTACCATAATCCTTTATTACGTTTGATAAAAAAATAAGCAGCTATCATCATTTAACAGCCGCTATTTTAAATTCAGTATACTTAATAATTCTTAAGTACTACCATCAAATATAAATCTTTTTTGTGCCTCCCAATAATCCATTTACCTGATGTGATTCATGTATACCCGTTTTACACCAAATTGCAAAATGTTCGCAGTTGTTAAATAACAAATTATATCCTTTGCTTCCCATTTTGCTTCTTGCTCTTTCTACAGTTTCTTCAGGTCTGTATAATCTATATTTCATTTCTTTCATAATTTCAATATAGTTAGATGGCATATTCAAGAAAATTTCAGACCGTTCTATCTTTCGGGGTTTTCCATATACTTTGGGGAAATTTAGTACAAAATAATCTTCATCACCTCTAAGAAAACCTCTTAAATTAGTTTCATGAATTACTTGATTTCCAAAATCACTATTTCGAGACGCAAAATGTATTATACAATCATCATTAACATAAACCCCATAATGTTCATATCCAGTTCTACACACACCTATTATATCTCCATATTCAGCTTCAGTTTTATATTTATTATCATATTCATAATTTTCTTTACTATATACCATAGGAATTTCTGATTGAAGTACTCTTTCCATTCTTTCTTCACTACTTTTATCGTTATAATCTCCAGTTCCAAACGCAGCATCTATTCTTTCACCAAAATCTACAAATTTATCTAGTCCCTCATTAATCTTTCTATCTGTCTTTTGAACCTTCCTATCCAAAGCATCAATTACAACTGAAATGATATCCGCAAATGTACCCAACTCTATCGTCTCCCATATACTTATAATTACAACTAATTGTTTTACTCATTTTTATTAAATTCCAATATCTATTATTTTCTTATGTTCCTTTTTCTATTTTCCTAATGAAATAACAATCATGTATCGTTTTCCTATTAATATAATATATATTTTAAAAACAGTTATTTCCTTATTCTACAGCATTAAACTATTATCCTTTCTATTTAATTAATTACTATATTTCTGTTCCTAAAAAATACCTACTGTGTTTTGACTCATCGGTTATTATAATTTTTTATCTTAGTGAACTTTTAAAAAATATTATTTATTATTAACCTTGCTATTACATCTGAATAGTTTTTTATAGTAAAATAAACTATGTAGAATTTACCCTATCAATAAATCTCTACATAAGAAAATCCTAATAACTATTTATTTAGAAATTAGGATTTTTATTATTTAGCTCTTGTTTTAGCATATCAATAAATGCGTCTGAAAATACTTTATTTTTAATAGCCTTTTTTATTAGATCTATCAATTGCATTTCAGTTACATCAAGGCTTCTCGGAATGTATCTGTTATCTCCTCTCATAGTGTCTTTGTACAATGCAAACCTTATTTCCTCTCTTTGCTTTTCCTTTACCTCAATTCTCTCTATGCAACTATAGTAATCACCATCTTCTATGCTTACTTTATTATATATTTTGCAATAGCTCGTTTCTTTTATTATTTTAGTTTCAGTTTGCTTTGCCATTTCAATTACAACTCCTTTTCTATTAAAATTTCATGAAGCTCCTTAGTTGAAAACACTACAATGGAATAGTCATCGGATAATAGAAAAAGTGATGAATAGTAATCAATACCATCATCACTCTTTATAATATCTGTATACTCTGGAAGTAGTCCTTTTATTCTATTAACTTTTATTTCTGCAACATCTTCTTTTGATTCCAATATTGCTATATATCCTCCCATGTCTTTTTCTATGTCTCTATTAGCACCATAGTTATCATTTAGTAGTACCATTATTTCTTCTGCTTCTCTTAGCATCTTCCTTGAGTATTTTGTTTTTAGTTCTTCTAACTGTTCAAGTTTGAGCATTTTTTTCATATTTAATTCCTCCTCAGAATAGAAAAGGAATACTTAAAGCCTTCATTGCTCCAAGTATCCTTCTTTTATATTATTACTTTTATAATATATATTTATTTTGACACTTATTACTCTCACAAATAATCATTTTAGTAAGTTCCTAATTTTCTTTACAAACTTCCCTTTTGTATTTTGTTAACTTTTCATACCCCCAAAATCCATTTTTTTTTCTTATCTTAATCTGTTTTTCAGTAAATAAAACATTACTATCTTTTTCTATAATTTTTAATAGTTCCTCATCTGATTTATTATTAAATCTAGTAATAATATCATCAACACTACCAATCTCCGATCCAATCCACATTCTATTCAAATATTCTGCCACTATATACGTAGTTCCACTTCCTCCAAATGGATCGAAAATTATATCACCTTCATTAGATGCCATGGATATTATCCTATATAATAACTTTACAGGTAGTTCATTTGCTTGTCTATTCTTATACTTTTCATGACGTACTGGATTAATATCCGTAAATATATCTGGAACACTTAGTCCAGTAGGATCTAAATCTTTTTTCTTCCCACCATAATCTCTAAGCTCTCCTCCGCAATGTCTGCATGTTGCCATTGGAATTCTTTGCTTGTTAAAAACTAATGGCTTATCACCTTTAATATAATATAATAATGAATAATGTTCTGGATGCAACTTATTTCTTACTGATATTAATCCTTTCATAGATATTGCTATCCAATGCCTAAAATTTAAATATTTATTTAATATTGATGATGTATATGTATTCCAATATGGTATATTATATACGAACATAGATCCACCTGGTGCCAGTATCCTAATACATTCTAGTATCCATTTTTCAGTCCAATTAATATATTCTTGTTCTGAAATATAATCATCTATTCCTGATTCGTACTTTTTATTTAAATTAAATGGTGGATCTGCAAAAATCATATTGACATGCCCATCTGGAATACACCTCATCACATCTAAACAATCACCCATATACAATCTTCCTTTTGAAGTCTCAAAAATAGGTTTTGTTAAATTTGAATTGATCTCTTTTCTCTCTTTGTAATTTTTCAAAATAAATTCTGGATTCTCAGCTATCCATTCTATTATTTTATTATCTATAATGCCTAATCTCACTTTTAATTCAAATTCAGTGTATCCTGTATATTTTAAAATACTATATAACACTTTTCCTGTTGGGAAAATCATTTTATCATTGTAATATTGTAACTCCTTATTACTTATTCTTAATTTTCTGGATACATATGTTAATTCATTTGTATCATGTATACCTAAAATTTTAAAAAGATTATTTATATGAAATACTTTCGCACTCGACAATTTAACCACCTCTTATTTACTAACGATATTTTAGCATACTTTATAAATTATTTATACGTTTAAGAATTTATATTTAACCTCTAAGATATAAACCTAACAATATTAAAGAATATGCCAAAAATAAAAATATGCTCTGACTTTAAAATCAAAGCATATTTTTCATTATATTATTTAGATATATCTTCTAATCTTACTTTTTTAATTAAACTGTTAAATATATCCTCACAATCCGTAAAATTCTTGAATATTGTAGGAATTCCCTTTCCAATCCTACTTACTTCTTCTTTTAACAGTTCAAATATTTTATAAACAAACTTATCCTGATCTATTTCTTCAAAAATATTCTGAATTCCAATATCACTTTTATTAATCTTATCTTTAATAAAATTGAAAACCACACTAGAAATAACATCATCTCCATTAGTTAAAATAGATCTCTCATCTCTTTTTTTAATCTTTCTTATTGCCTCTATAGATGCTTTTATTTTCCTTTGAATCAAAACACAATTCCATACGTAATACCCATTTACTGATGGATTAAATATTCTCTTATATCTAGAATGTCCTGTGTCACTCCAAATTAACCCGGGTTCTCTATGAGCAAGTGTAGAAGCATTAATATCACAACAATTAGATAAAGCTACCGTTGCCTCCTCTAAGTCAAAATTCTGATCATCAACTATATTTTCAAATGATCTTGCAATGTTGTATGTTATTCCTTTTGCTTTCAATTCCTGAGATATTCTTTTTTGTTCTACATCTAATGATATAAAATCTCTATTTTCTATTTTATTTTGTCTATTATTTGCTCTTGTTATTTCAGAAATAAGTTTAGCATCAACATCTCCCGCTTGTTCATCCTGATCTTTATTTGCACTAACGAGCTTAACTGGAATAAATACTCCTTCTAAACACTCGTCTGATCCCTTTTCTTTAAAATACTTTCCTATTGTTCCAACCGTTTGTGCTCCATTTACTATAGAAATGCCAAAGCATTCAAATAGTCCAAAACTTCTATCGCCACCATATTTTATACTCTTTTTAACTTTTTCACATACAATTGTTATACCATTATTATAATACCAGAAATTCTGTGGGTCAGATTCTAATGAATTTTTTATTTCAGTATTAATTTCTGTTTCTGATAATAACTTTCTTATATTTTTTGAAAATAATGCATTCCCATATTGTTCCCATAACTTTGCGAGTTGTAATGCAGACGCTTGTCCATAATATGCTCTTTTAGGATGTTCCTTTTTTCCCCATTCATAGAGTCCTATATCTGGTACATAAATACTTTCATTAGACTGTTTCACTATTTCACCATAGAATTTAGTTTGGTTAAATTTTTCAAATGACCATACATCTCCAGAATCATTTTGCTCCTTTATTAATTTATCAAACTCTTCTCTAGATATATCTGCAAAATTAACCGCTGTATAAGCTAAAATGACAACAACTTTAATATTCCTCTTTGTATCTAGTATTTCAGTTATTTCTTCTTCTCTATCTTGTATTTTTTTATTAAATTTATCAAATCTACAACTTATAAGATCTTTTATCCCATCAATGAACTTTTTAATATCTCCTAGTTCTGGTTCGCTATCACCTTTTTTGTTGAATTTTGATTGTGCTATATACAGCTTTCCTTCTTCTTGATCAAAATATATTGCATCTATCCCGTTGTCTTTAGAACCGTCAGTTATTGATTTACCAATTTCATCCCTATTGTTTCCTGACAGACTTTCTATAGCTAAACAACATAATGCTCTTGTTAAAAATAAATCCTCTTTTTGCTCTGGATTAGCGTTTACTGTATCGGAAATATCTATTTTACCATCATACCTTTTATGTAACTCATCTTTTATCTGATTTATTTGCAAAATACCCATTTAATCACCTCTAACATTATATATATAATATATACTATTATAATAATTTTTGTCAATTGAGGTTGATTTATACTATTTATTATTTTATTTTACTATAGATATTTATACGTCCACTAACTATACAGATTTAGTAAAGTTCGCATTTACTTATGATATGGTTCACCTTTAATTATTCTAAATCCTCTATAAATTTGCTCTAATAGCATTACTCTAAAAAGCTGATGTGGAAATGTCATCTTTGAAAAGCATAATTTATAATTAGCTCTTGCTAAAACACTTTTTGAGATTCCTAGGCTTCCTCCTATTATAAATGCTATATTAGGATTTCCTGTTACCCCCAAATTATCTATGTACCCTGCAAATTCTTCTGATGTTAGTTGCTTTCCACCTAGATCCATTGCTATAACAAACATATTGTCTTTAATTTTATTTAATATTCCTTGCCCCTCTTTCTCTTTAATTACCTCCTCTTCCTTTTCTGAAGCATTGTCTGGTGTTTTTTCGTCTCCCAATTCAACTATATCTAATTTGCAATACCTTCCTAATCTTTTTGAATATTCTTCTATAGCATCCCTTAAATATTTTTCCTTTATTTTACCAACTGTTATTATAGTTATATTCATTGTTATCTCCTTTAATATTTTATACATACTTATATTATAACTAAAAATAAAAACTGTAGCTAAATTCTTTTACTCAGCTACAGTTTTTATTCTTCAATACTATTTATATTTTATACTAAGTTTTAAACTAACAACAATTAGAAATATCATTATATTCCTTTATAGAGCTTCAACTTTAACTCTAGATTTCGTCTTATATAGTCTGTATGCTGTTAATACCGCTCCTAATGCACATATTATAGCTGCAGCAACATATACATATTGCATTCCGTATACAAAAATATCATCTCTTCCCTCTATATATCCTGTAACATGATATCCTATTTGACTACTCATCCTATTGTATAAAAGAGTTGTTGATAATGATATTCCAAAAACCATTCCTAAATTTCTAACTAACGCATTTATACTCCCAGCAATCCCTAAATTTTTTGTATCTACTGTAGACATAACTAATGAATTATTTGGTGATTGAAACATTCCATTTCCTAGTGTCATTATTGCTATAAATGCAATTAATGCACCTATGTGAGAATACTCATTTAAAGTTGATATTAAAAATAAACCTAAGCTAGTTCCAATAAGCCCTAAAAATGTTAAAACTTCAGATCCTATTCTATCTGATATATACCCACTCATTGGAGCAACAACTGATAAAATTATTGGTGATACCATCATTAATACACCAGTAACTGAAGGAGCTAGTTTCATAACATATTGTAGGTAAAATGGCAATATAATATTTGAACAACTTATTGCCACAAATGAAATGAATGCACAAAAAATACTGAGAGAAAATAATGAATTACTAAATATCTCTAGCTTCAATAATGGTTCATCAATTCTTTTTTCAACAATTATAAATGAAATAAATAATATAATAGAGACAACAAATGATATAATGATTCCTATATTGTCATATCCAATTTCCTTACCAAAAGTTAAAGCACTGAATAAAAGTACCATAGTTGACCCAAATAAAATTGCACCTTTTATATCTAATTTTTCATTTGAATTATTAGAACTTTTAGGAAGTGTCTTCATTGCCAAAGCCAATGCTAAAATTCCTATAGGCACATTTATTAAAAAAATATACTGCCAACTTAAAATCGATACAATTATTCCTCCCACTGGTGGACCTATCATTGAACCTAATGCTACAAAAGTTCCATTTAACCCTAATGCTCTTCCTCTTTCATTTCTTGGAAAAACCTGAGTTATAATTCCTTGACTTGTAGACATGGTTCCTGCAGCGCCAATTGCTTGCAATATTCTCGAGAAGACTAACATTACTAATGAATTAGATAATCCACATAAAAGTGAACCAATCGTGAAAATAATTATACCCAATTTAAAAACTGAAGTTTTACCCTTAATATCGGCTAATCTTCCAAATATAAGAATAGTTCCTACAATAACTATTAAATAACTCGTTACTACCCATTCTATAGATGCCATGCTTACTGCAAGCCTCTGCGACATTACAGGAAGTGCTACATTCACTATACTACTATCAAGTGTAGACATAAATGTCAGTAGTACAGTAGTAAATAATATTAACCATCTTTTTTTATCCGTACTTTCCATATGTTTTATCCTTTCTGTTTATACATGTTTTATCTAGCTGTAAAAATAGAGTTTATATACAATATCGAAACATTCATAAACCTAATCACACCTTATATGGTTGCAAATGCAACTATATGAAATTATAATATATTTTTATTATTTACACAAATGGTATGATAATTCTCTAAATATAAAAATATAATCCACATTTTAAAGTTCAAAAAAAAAATTATCCACATTTTATTCTAATTCTATGGATAAAGTTCTTTATATTATTTGTACAGTTTTAATATATATGTTCTAAAAAGTTTGCTTCATAAAAATTTATCTTAAAGAACTAACTAGTCCAAGTTAGATAATTTTATATCAAATTAATTAGATTAACTTGATACTTGTATAAATTAAATATCCTATAATTATTAGATCATGCTTTTACTAAACTGTTATAGGAAAAACTACGTGCAAATAATGTTTTCAAATGATAGATTAAAAATTCATTAATAATGAAAACTTACTATTAGCTTCTTTTAACATTAACAAAAGCATGATATTAATTATATTTTATACTATTATTTACTTTAATTTAAATGATCCAACCATCTCGTTTAAATTATCTGACGAATATTCCAGTACATCAGTTGCTTGCTTTAGTTGCCTTATTTCTAATAATATTTTCTTAACCATAGACAATGATTCTTCACTCTTATTTGAACTATTTTCGGTAGATTGTTCTATTTTATCTGCCATAGTGCTTACATTATTCATAACATCTCCAACACTTTGGCTCTGGGTCGAAGTTATTTGTGATATTGACTGCATCGCATTAGCTATTATATTTACATCATCATTAATATGATCAAATGATTGAATAGATTCTTTTACACTCGCTGTAGATATATCTACCTTAGTATTTATCTCTTCTGCATATTCAAATGTTGCTTGTGTCTGTTTTTGGACTTGATTAATAACATTACTTATTGACTTGGTAGCACTTTCTGTTTCTAGTGCTAATTTAGATATTTCTTCCGCTACTACAGAAAATCCTTTTCCACTCTCTCCTGCTCTTGCAGCCTCAATTGATGCATTAAGAGCTAGAAGTTGTGTCTGCTTACTTATATTTCTTATGACATTAATTACTTCGCTTATCTCCTGTGAATATCCCTGTAGAGTGCTTACAGATTGTACTGTATTATCAATAGTCTTTTCTAAATCCTCCATATTACTCAATACTTCTTTTGATATGCTTTGCGCCGATGCTGCACTTTCATTAGTTCCTTCAACTATACCTGATACTTCTAATATAAGACTATCCATTTCTTGAATAGATGCTGTAATATCTGAAAATTTGTTTTTTGTATTTTGGAATACTAGATTTTGGTCTTTAGAATTTTCCAGTAAAGTTATCACTGTATTTTCAATGACTCCCATTCCATTTTTAACTTCGCTTGTTATATTAGAAACTATATTTACTGATTTTTTTGTAGTTTTAGCTGATCTTTTCACTCTATCTAACATGCTCATCTGATTATTTATGAATTTATTGAACCATCGTGACAGCTCTCCGATTTCATCTGATGACATTTTTTCAACTCTTTTTGTTAAATTTCCTTCACCTTCCGCAATATCTTGTAATATATTTATCGTTCTACTTAAAGGGGATGAAATCATTCTTTTAGATATTAATAACGAAAATAATGATAATATAATCCACATTGCTATAGATGTGAATATACTATTATTCGGTGATAATTTAATTGCTATAAAATTTACTGCAATTAAAATTGCTGATATTATTGATATAGATATTGGCATCTTTAAATTAATACTTTGAAAATTATATATCTCAGCTATATCACCTTCACACATCATTCCCCATACCTCATCACAATTCGGGGGTTTTATTAATGTTCCCTTACCTCCAACCATTATATGTCTGTAATCTGGATATCCAGGCCAACAATCTAGGTTTTCACCTTTTCGAATTGTATTTTCAACTCCTCGATGTAATTTACTTGTAGCTGGATCATTAAAAATTATTTCAAATTCGGTATGCTCTTTAATTCTAACTGTACCCCAACTCTTTGTTTTAACTCCATCTTTAAGATTCTCACCTAAAGTAAATGTATTATCCTCAAATCTGCTTCTAGATATTGCTGTTCCGGGCTTAATATCTCTGCTAGTCTTCACCATAAATAAGTAATTATCTCCAGAATCCTTATATATATGAGTATCCTCATCTTGAATTACGTTGCTCATATCATCATTTAGTGTTCTGCAGCATAATATTCTAATTTGATTACTGTGATTTTTGCATGTACTGGAAAACATTAATGTAACATCATCAGCAAATTTCTTATTACTTATATCAGTATGTAGGGTTCTTTTATCAATATATGGTCCATACATTAAAGGCCTACCTTCTAATCCTGCTTTTAGATTAGGTAAATCACTCATATCTAATCCAATATGCTCTTTGCACGAAGAAACTGATACTATTCCTTTCTCATCTAAAACAAATATTTCACAAAAGTCCTCATGCTTTTTTACGGTTTCAATTAAATAATTACATACTATATTATCATTGTCTTCTAATGCCACAAGTGAATTCTTAATATTTTCTAATTGTGCCCACTTGTCATTAAACCAGTTATCTAATGCCTTTTTTCTTCCATTTGATATTCCTTCAAATACTTTTTCTGAATGTTCCTTTAGATTTCTATTAAACAGATATTTAAGCTTTAAACTCATAGCAGTCCCCCCATATATTATTCTTATATTTACTTTTAATAAAAAAATAAAGCACTAAATACAGACTTTTTAAATCTATACTTGTGCTTTCATAGCATTACTATTTATTTACTACAATTCCTTGTATAACATAATTATACCAACTATATTGCTTTTTGTGAATTGTTATTTTTCACGAAACCATTAATAAAGAAAAAAACCCTATCTAAACTAGGGTTTTTTACTACATTGAATAGTAAACTCCTCTAAACATAGAGTTTACTTATATGTAATTATATTATTTATCTTTTCCACAACATTTCTTATATTTCTTCCCACTTCCACATGGGCACATATCATTTCTTCCAACCTTATCTAGATTTCTTACTATCTTAGATTCCTTGTATTGTTTTTGTATTTCATTTCTTTTTTCCACTGAGAATATTCCATCCCATTGTGGTAATGTGTATAAATATTCTGCTTTTGCATCTAGCATATTCAAATATAAAGTTTCTAGATTTATATCAAGTACTATTTCTGTATCAGCATCTATAGCCTCAAGATCATATTGAGTTTTTAAACTATCATTAATACCATCCATAAATCCCATAGCAAATTCTACTGTGGAATCATAATCTTTAGCTAATTCATTTATTGTAGTCTTTTTAACACTTTTATGATTAGCTAATAAATCTTTATATATTGATTTTTCTAATTTACTATATTCTTCCCAGAAAGCATTTTCTCCCTTAGTTTTTACATAGTCAACAACCATGTCAGTCCAATTTGTATATAAACTCATTTTTAAGTCCTCCCTTAAATCTTCATTGATTATATATAATATATTTCTATAAATTATAAGCTCAAATAAACTATATCTCTATATAACTGCTAGGATTATGTCTGTTTGCCATAGTTAATATTATGTCCTCTTTTAGCTTAATTCCATTTTCATTTAGCACGTTTAAAACAGTTTGATATGCTAAATCTGGTTGATTATTAGTATTACTCAAATGCCCTAAAATAATCTTTTTCTTAGTTGAACATTTATATAGTTCAACTATGGCACTCCCACAATCATCATTAGATAAATGTCCTATTTCGCTCAATATCCTACGTTTCAAAGGATATGGATATGGTCCAAACTTAAGCATATTTACATCGTGGTTACTTTCAAGAAGAATAACTTCTGAATCTTTTATATTATCATAAATTTCTCTTGTAAAAGTTCCAAAATCAGTTGCTACACTTATGCTTTTTTCTCCTGAGCTAACTGTATATCCCATTGGCGCGGCTGCATCATGCGGAATATTAAATGCTTTAATGCTCATATCTTCTATTTCAGTAAATGATCTTTTATCAATTACTTTTATGTTATGCTCTTTTATATTTCCAATTAAGCTTTCCATAGCAGACCAAGTATCAGCATTTGCATATATAGGAATGTCATACTTTCTAGACAGTACTCCAACCCCTTTGATATGATCACTATGCTCATGAGTTATAAAAATTCCGTTCAAGTCTTTTGGATTTTCATTAATTTCTTGCAACGCTAAATCAATTTTTTTACCTGGGAGTCCTGCATCAATTAATATCTTAGCTTTATTTGAAGCAATAAACATACTATTACCGCTACTGCCACTATATAAAGAACAAAATATCATTCCAATCTCCTCCCCTTTAATTTATACTATTCATCAACTTCTATTCTCTTAATATCTGCCCCTAAAGCTCTAAACTTATTTTCTATATGAGGATATCCTCTATCAATATGCTCTATACTAGTTATTTCAGTTGTTCCCTCTGCAACTAATCCCGCAATAACCATGGCAGCACCTGCTCTTAAATCTGTTGCCTTTACCACTGCACCTGTCAATTTTTGCGCTCCATCTATAATCGCAACTCTGCCTTCAACTTTAATATTGGCTCCCATCTTTTTCAATTCATCTATGTGTTTATGCCTATTCTCCCAAATAGATTCAGTAATTAAGCTTCTTCCCGGTACAATACTTAGCAATGTTGACATTGGTTGCTGAATATCCGTTGGAAATCCTGGATATGGTGTGGTTTTTATATTCACACCCTTAAGTGGTGAATTCACGGTAACTCTAATACAATCATCACCTTCTTCAATCACTGCCCCCATCTCTGTAAGCTTAGCTGTAATTGATTCTAAATGCTTTGGTATAACATTTCTTATATAAACATCTCCACCTGTAGCAACAGCTGCTATCATGAATGTACCAGCTTCAATTTGATCTGGTATTACGCTATAAGAGCAGCCTTTTAGGCTTTCTACTCCTTTAATTCTTATTACATCTGTTCCTGCACCTCTTATGTCAGCTCCCATTGAATTTAAGAAATTCGCAACATCAACAACATGAGGTTCCTTTGCTACATTCTCTAGCACTGTTACCCCCTCTGCTAATGTTGCCGCAATCATAACATTTATTGTTGCTCCTACTGAAACTACATCAAAAAATATATTAGCGCCTACTAGCTTATCAGCTTTAACATTAACTGCTCCGTGCTCTATAAACACATCAGCTCCTAAAGCTTCAAATCCCTTTATATGTTGGTCAATTGGTCTTACCCCTATTGAACATCCTCCTGGAAGAACTACTCTTGCTTTCTTAAATCGTGCTAATAAAGCTCCAATAAAATAATATGAAGCTCTCATTCTTCTAACATCATCCGTGCACGCATCAAAATTATTTACATTAGTGCTATCTATTTCTAAAGTATTGTTATCTATCTTAATAATATCGCAACCTAAGCTTCTAAGTATTCTTTCCAAGCAGTGTACATCTTCAATATCTGGTATGTTATCAATTATGCATTTTCCATCACTTGCCATTATAGCTGCTGGTAATATTGCTACTGCTGCATTCTTGGCCCCATTGATATCAACAGTACCTTCTAGCAAGTTTCCGCCGTTTATAACTAATCTCTCCATTGAATTCACCCTATCTATTAAAATCTATATTATCATATATATTATTTTACATTATTAACCTATTTTATAATTAAAATCTACTTTAATTATTATATCATAAACTAAATTTATTTAAATACATTTTTTCAGTCCATCAACACTTTTTTAACTATATATGTGTTACAACACAATTTTTCTTTTGGTTTTGTTGTAATTATATCCCTTAAAACATATATTACTGGAATAAATATTTCTTTTATTGAAAAAATATCCTTAAAAACCTAATTGTTCTTATCATTACTATTTAATTATTCTTCTATTCTTTTATTCTATTTATTGTGTTATAATTTACTAAGATTTTTATTAATACAATATATTGAGATTGTGAGGTTTATCATGAAGTACTATATAGTTGCATTATTTGATGAGGAAACCTATCAAGTAATATCACCAATACAAAGGAATATGTCAAAAAAATTCAGAGCAAATAGAAACTCACCTATGCCTTTTGTCTTATTAACATCTATTGAAAATCCAAATTTGGATAAATTATATCCAGTTGTTGATAAAATTATAGCACCTTATAAGAGTTTTAGAATTGATGCAAGTGATTTAGTCTATTTGTTTGAGCCTACCAAAAGTATAAATTTAAAAATAGACGATAAAGGTTATATAAGGAGACTTTCTCGTAGTCTTTTTGATATATTAGAACTTAACGGATTTACTGTTAAGTCTTTTGGAGATAGTTTTGTTTCACTTGCAAATTTAGGTTATCTTCCTAAGGACTATAAAAAGCAAGATGTAAAGCTAAATTTCCCTGAGATATATAATACTGATAACCTTGTTAAATTAAGAATTAAGAGTGTTGAAATATGGAAGCTTCCTACGGTAAAAAAGAATACTCCCTTAAAATCTTATATTTTGAAAGACTTTTAGTTTAAGCGTTCTTACTATCATAATAAATCGCCTGTTAAACAATCCAATTAGTTTATGTTTTTAAGACTGTATTGAATTTTTATATTTAGTACAGTCTTTTTTAATATTTTTTAAAATCACTCTAAATCTATAGTTATATTTTCCTTGAAAGTAAAATTAATTTAAAAATAATCTCTTAATTTCGAATTTTCTAAAAATATTTTTTTGTAGTCGTTTTCCGAACTTTCATTTATTTTAAAGATTTTGTAAAATAATATTATTATTAGAAATGTAGGAGGATTCACTATGAATATTCAGCCACTATTTAAAGTACAAAAAAAATACAATGATAGTTTATCTATAAATGAAGAGCTAGACTCCCACAAATTGCGAGTACGCAAAAACCTAGAATTTGAAATCTCTCTTGGTGCATTGGCTAGTGAAACTAATTGTTTTAGCTACTTACTAAAAAAATCTAGACCTGTTAACATCAGTGCTATATTCGATAAGTATATAACTTGTATTTCTCAAGTCTTAACACTGGGTATTGATCATAAATATACAGATTTAATTGCAGTATCTATGACGCCTAATGACTATTGTTTAAGTGATCAGTTTCTAAACCTATATATTGACATAAATGATTTAATTGCTTTCCCATCTATAGATCACTACTTAACTTTATTTGAAGACCTATTAAGTCTAGGATTGACATTAGGTTTTTCAGAATCTCAAATACAAAATCAATTTATTAAGGATTTAGACAACTTGGTTATACTTTAATTAATGTATTCATGCTAATTACATAACACCATTTTTATTTTTTATAATATTTAATATTCTTAGGGGAATAATAATTCTGAGGTGATGTTATGTTTGGAATAATATGTGCAATAATTTCTGGAATTGCTATGAGTATTCAAGGTGTATTTAATACCAGACTAGGTGAGAAAATAGGAGTATGGGAAACTACATTATTAGTTCAGATAATTGCCCTTATCTTAAGCCTTATCATTTTTTTATTTTTAGGTGATGGTAATTATTCTAATTTGAAGGATTCCAACAAGCTTTATTTATTAGGTGGCGCACTAGGGGTTGTTATAACCTTTACCGTAATAAAAAGTGTCAGCTCAATGGGACCTACTTTCGGTATTGGTATTATATTGATATCCCAATTACTTGCTGCCGCACTTATAGATGCCTTTGGGTTATTTGGCAGTGAACGGCTTAGATTTTCATTAAATCATTTTTTAGGTATTGCTATTATGATTGCTGGTATTGTAATATTTAAGTGGAATCATTAGGAGAGGACGGATAAGACTTGAATCTTTTTTCTAACATTAATTTTTTATTCCATTTAACAATTAACAATATAAAAGAATATGTAAAAAAAAGCGCTGAGATAAAATCTGATAAAATTATAGAAAATTCAATTAATTGGTTTGGTCATGCTACCACAATTATTAATCTATCAAATAAAATTATTATAACTGACCCTGTATTTTCCAATTCCTTAGGATATTTTAAGAGACTTGCAAAAAAACCAGTATACATAAATGATTTAAAAGTAGACTATATCCTACTATCTCATGGACATATGGATCATTTAAATTTTTCATCTCTAAAAAAATTAAATAAAGATGCTGTCTTTATTGTTCCAAAAGGATATACCCGTATTGCTAGACTGCTTGGTTTTAAAAATGTATTTTTATTACATCCTGGAGATGTATATGAAGATGACTTTATAAAAATTACTGCTTACGAAGCTAATCATGATGGGAGACGCTTCTATTTTGGACATGATGATGAAAGTATTTCATATTTAATTGAAAGAGAAAATAAAAGCGTGTTCTTCGCAGGAGATACAGCGCTCACTGATAATTTTAAGAATATATCCTGTGATGTTGCATTAATGCCTGTAGGGTGTTATAAACCTGATAGATTTTCGTATATGCATTGTACGCCAGAACAGAGTTATGAAATGTTTAAAATGATGTCTTGCCCTACAATGATACCAATTCATTATAAAACTTTTAAAATTTCATTAGAGAATTTTCAGGAAACTGAAGAATCATTATTAAATTTAAATGATAAAGCTATAAAAATTATAGACATAGGGGAGACCTACAGTTTTTAAATAGTAGATTGATTATTATTTTTATTCAAGTTTCATACTTGTATTTATTTTTAATAATCAATCTACTATTTAATTTTTTGTACAATTTCTTCATCTATTGAATCAATATTGTATAACAAAAATTTTTTTAATCCTTCATTTTTTATTAACAATAAAATTCTTTTTCATATAATATATTGAAGTAATAATATTTTGGAGAAATATATGTTTTCATCTAAAAGTAAGCTAGACCATAATCTAAAAGATTATATATCAAAAAATGCTTATAAAAGTTATAGAATACTTATACAATATAAAGACTTTCAATCCTCAATAGTAAAAAAAATTAGTTCATATAAAGGTACTGTACATCACATTATTGAATCCTCTAATATTATAAGTGCCGAACTAAATTCAAGAGGCATAGATAGAATTTCTGAATATCCTGAAATAAAAAAAATTTACTTGGATGAATACCTGTTTTTGTGCGGAATGAGCGTGACTACTGCAAATAAAATCCACTTTTCGGAAAAGTATAGTTTATCTGGTGCAGGAGTAGGAATAGGACTTGTAGATAGTGGAATATTTCCTCATCAAGACCTAACTTCCCCTAGCACTAAAATAGAGTTATTTGAAGATTTAATTAATAACTTTCGCTATCCTTATGATGATAATGGACACGGTACCTCCATGGCCGGAATTTTGTGTAGCAGTGGTATCTCATCAAATAATATGTATAAAGGAATTTGTAATAAAAGTAAGCTATTCTGTTACAAGGCATTTGATAAACTCGGTAAAGGATTTGCTTCGGATATATTATATTCTATAGAAAGTTTATCTAATATATCTAAAGAAAATAACATAAAGGTATTATGTTTGCCTTTTGAACTTTTAACCCATAATACATTCATTATCTCTTGCTTTGATCTGACATTTAAGTATGCTATATCGAAAGGATTAATTCCGATAGTTCCTAGCGGAAGTAACCTGAGTGAAAAAACTTCTATTATGGGAATTGCTACGCTCCCAAGCTGTATCACTATAGGTGGTCTAAATACAACTACCTCCATAATGAAGCCTTATACTTATTCTTCCGCAGGACCATATGGGAAATTATTAAAACCTGATTTATCTGCTGCATGCGTTAATATTATATCTTTGAATTCTGATAATAACTATATTTCAGAAAAAAACGGAATTAAGGTTTACCCAAATAAACTTGAAGTACCATATAAAACTTTTACAGGCTCATCTATTGCTACAGCCTATATTAGCGGATTATGTGCGTTATTATGTGAGAAAAATCCATCAATAACTTTCAAAGATATGATTTCCTTATTAAAGGTTGCATGTGATCCTATTGATGAGATATCCAATCAAATTCAAGGTGAAGGTATTGTAAATATAAATAAACTCATCATATGATTATTTATTTTAATGAATATTATCAATATTTAGAAGCATGCATTTGTTTTATTAAATTAGTTAATTTCTTATAAAGACAAATGCGTGCTCTTTATATTCTCTCAAATCTTATATAAAAGTAATTAATCCCAAGTATTAGTTGATTAATATTTCGCTTTATTAAGGCTATAATATGCTATAATTATTTACATACATTAGGTTATCATATAACTTACATTATAAACGATTATGTTAATCTAATATTATTAAATAAAGTTTTGTTTTTATAATATATATTAAAAACTCTGAAAGGTAGGTAGTAAACGGAATGAGCACATTTATGTTAAAGAATAGATCTCTAGGGTTCACTCCTGTTAACAATGTATTTATAGAAAAATACATGCCGCAGGCTAGAGGCGAATTTGTAAAAGTTTATTTATTGATGCTAAAGTATACTATTTCTGGTGAATTAGGCGTTAGCTCATCAATACTAGCTTCCTCGCTTAATTTGTTAGAATCAGACATTATGAATGCATTTAATTATTGGAATGATCAAGGAGTTATAAAGCTAACTCAGATAGATAAGATGGGCAACTTTAATGTAGAATTCATAGATTTAGTTGAAGAACCATCCAAACCTACTAAACAAGTTGACTTATTAGAAGCTTTGGATAGTACAAATACTAAAGATATGCTAAAGGATATTGAAACTCTTCTAGCTAGACCTCTATCTCCAAACGAAATGTCACTTTACTTAAATTGGCAAAAGGAATTCGGTTTTTCATCTGAATTAATTCTGATTTTAATGGAATACTGTATATCAAAGGGAAAAAGTGATTCTAGATATATAGAAAAAGTTGCTATAGCTTGGCATGATCAAAAAATAACCACTATTGAGCAAGCTCAAAACTTAATAAAAAAGGCAGAGGATAAGTGGATTAATATAAGAAAAATTCTTACTTATTTAGGTATAAATAATACGGACATAATGAAGCCTCAACAGGATTTAATAGAAAAATGGCTTCTTATTTATAAGTATTCAAATGAAATTATATTTAAAGCTTGTGATGTATGCTTTGAAAGATTGAATAGAGCAGATTTCAAGTATATCGACGGAATCTTAAGTAATTGGAATAAAAATAATATTAGAACTTTAGAAGATATAGCTCTTAAAGATAATAAAAATTCAAAAAATAATAAGTATCAAAAAACTTATAATACTAATAATAATGATAAATCATCTCTCAAATTTAATAACTTTGAGGCTCGAGAGTATGACTATGATTCATTAGAAAAAAAACTTTTAGGATGGGATAGCGATGATTAAAGGTTATCAAACAGAAATTTTAAAAATATATGATAAACTTAGAGAAGATGAAGCTAGAAATTTGAAGATTAGAAAAGAAGAAATATCAAAGAAATATCCTGAGATTATTGAATTGGATAATAAAATTCAACGATTATCTTTAAAAATGGCAGTATCAATTCTTAAATCTAAAGATAGTGAAAAGACAATAGATGATTATAAGGAGAATATAACAGATTTAAGAATAAAAAAATGCGAAATGTTAGTTGAAAGAGGTTATGACCCTGAATATTTGAATTTGCGATATCAATGCAATAAATGTAAAGATACAGGCTTTATAGGCAATATAAAATGTACTTGCTATAAACAAAAGCTTATTAAGTTATACTATAAAAACTCAGAATTAGAAAATACGACATCCTATAATAACTTTGATAATTTTGATTTAAATTTGTTTTCAAGTCATAAACTTGGAGATGAAAAATATTCTCCTAGAAAAAACATGGAGAATAATTTAGAATATATATTAAAAGACTATCTTCCTAGTTTTTCAGAAATATCAACAAACTTATTATTTTACGGAAATCCAGGTAGTGGTAAAACATATTTATCATATTGTATTGCTAAAGCCGTATTAGATATGGGATTCTTAGTAATTTATAAAACCTCTGATGAGTTAATTAAGAATTTAAGAGAAATAAGATTCAATAATGACTCAGGCTTAGAATCATTATTACTAGAATGCGACTTACTAATTGTAGATGATTTAGGCGCAGAACACCTTAATGAATTTTCAGTAACTGAATTATTTAATATAATTAACAAGCGAATTCTTACTAATAAGAAAATGCTTATCTCAACCAATTTAACTTTGCCAGGAATAACAAAGCAGTATAGTGAGAGAATCGCTTCTAGACTAATTGGAGAATTTAAACTCTGCAAATTTTATTCTGAAGATATAAGGATTAAGAAAAATTTAGAAAAAAATAGATAATTTTAATTTGATTCAAATAAACTAAACTCTAATATGATATTTATTCTCTTAATGACTATCATATTAGAGTTTTCATTTTTACTACAAATTAATATTATAAATTCGCCTTACTAACCTGTATTTATATGCTCTCAAAATTTATTCCCAGATCTGACTTGATTATAATTTTTAAAACAAAAAAAGAACAAGCTCTAGTTTATAAGAACTTGTTCTTTAATGGCGACTCAGAAGGGGCTCGAACCCTCGACCTCCGGCGTGACAGGCCGGCACTCTAACCAACTGAGCTACTGAGCCATCTTATGGTGGGCACAACAGGGCTCGAACCTGTGACCCCCTGCTTGTAAGGCAGGTGCTCTCCCAGCTGAGCTATGCGCCC
>NZ_JBJIAB010000041.1:0-51048 GCF_045310795.1 Candidatus Clostridium helianthi | reverse complement strand
TCTTACTCATTTGTATTCACTCCTAACTCTATAATCTTATTATAAATAGAAAAACCCTATAGGGTAGACTTTTTTTACAGTGTCTACTCTATAGGGTACATTTTAAATTGAAATGTTGGTATTTTTATTTTAGCTGTGTTTTAATATTATGTTGAAATATAGCTTGAAAAAATTATAGCTTAGATTGTCCACCTATAATACTCAATGTAGGACTATCATGTTCATAATCCTAAATTACTTAAAATATGTTTCAAATCCATTATTAACAATATATGAACTCTTTGGAACTTGAATTGCTACTAAACATATATTCAGACAGTCAACACATGAACCCATTGCATTTAATAAACACAGAAATATAGTGAATCCATTTAAACATCCAAAAAAATTCAGAATAAAAGGTAATACAACTGACAACAAAATGAAAGGCATAATAGAAATAATTAAAAATCTGTTCTTTTTGACTTTTTCAGTAGTATAAATAAATCCGAAAAAGCCATTTATCCCCCAATATATTTGACTTGATTTAAATACATTAGGTATAAAACAAGCATGAAGAAATTCATGTATAGTCATAAAGATGAAAATTGCAACAATGTATATAAGAGTAAATAAATTTACTGTGAAATTAATACTAAAGCCATGCCCACTACTACTAAAAATTTCTTTCAATTGGGGATATAAATAATAGGAAATAGCAATAGATATAATCCCATTTATAAGCATAAAAGGCACTGATAATAACATTGATATACCTAAATTAGAGGGTTCTTTTAGTTTTGTCCATCCCTCTGATATTAGCTTAATACTAACTTCCTTATCTGCAGAAGGTATTTTCTTTAAATATCTCATTAATTAAAATCCTTTCATCAAAACATAATTGATTTTTATTGCATAATCCTTTTTTAGGCAAGTTACTGCATAAAGCTAGATTTATATAAAGAAAAATGCTTCAACTAAAAAGTAGAAACATTTTTATGTAGCAGGAATTTGAAAATAAGAGTCGAATTTATGTGGATATCAACTGAAGTTGAATCCATGTTTGCTTCATATATGTCCTGAAATATATACTAACTAGAAATAAGAATTATGCTAGTTCAAAAAGTGAGAATCGAAAAGTGATGATCCAAATTTTATATTTGGTTAGCAGAACTTTCCCATTGGGCATTTTATATTTCGTTTTTCGAACTTTCTCTGTGAGCGCCTGCCTTTGATGCTAGCATATTGGACGCAACTTGTGATCTTAGAATCATCCATCATAATTTCCTTAGAAACTGGAACAACAGCATAATTCTTATTTCGGTAAGTTACTGCATAAATTCTTCCTAATTAAAATCTCCATCATATATTGCTTTTGCCATTGGGAAAGGTTCAAGTGCTCTTTCTAAAATTCCTTGAACGTATCCTATTAATACTCCATAGTTTACAATTGGGATTTCATATTTAACTGCATTGCCAATTCTTGAAAGCATAGCAGCTCTATTTAGCATGCAGCCTCCACAATGAATGATAAGTTTGTATTTCTTAACATCATCAGTAAAGGAATTTCCAGAAGAATATTCAAAATTAATTTGTTTCCCTGTCATTTGACGTACCCATCTTGGTATTTTAACTGTTCCAATATCGTCACATTGCCTGTGATGAGTGCATCCTTCTGAGATTAATACATAATCCCCATCTTCTAAACTTTCTACTGCTTTAGCTCCTTTTACAAGCTCCATAAGATCTCCCTTATATCTTGCTTGCAATATTGAAAATGATGTAAGCATAATATCTTTAGGCGTATCTGCTGATGCCTTTAAGAAAACTTGTGAATCTGTTATAACAAGTTTAGGTTTTTTCTTTAAATTTTCAAGAGTTTCTCTTAGCTCATGCTCTTTTGTTACAATAGCTATGGCATCACTTTCAATTATGTCTCTTATTGTTTGCTGCTGAGGAAGGATTAATCTTCCTTTAGGTGCTGCCTTATCAATAGGTGTAACAAGAACAACTAAGTCTCCTGGGCTTATAAGGTCTCCAACTAATTTAAATTTATCTTCATTGTCTGGTATTACACTTATAATTTTTTGCTTAAGCTCATCTATTCCACTTTTATTTAATGCAGAAACTGAAACAACAGTAGTTCCAATTGTCTTTTCTATCTCAGCTAATTCTTCTTTTTCTATGCTTTTCTTATCTGCCTTATTAAAAATACAAATTGTAGGTATCTTCTTTTCCTTTATTTGATCTATTATTGATCTATCATTTTCAGTAACTCCAACAGTAGCATCTACCACTACTAATGCAACATCTGTTTTTGATAAAACTTCAATAGTTTTCTTTTTTCTTGACTCACCTAATTCACTTTCATCGTCAAGTCCTGCTGTATCAATAATCATACAAGGTCCTATCGGAAGAATTTCTATAGCTTTATAAACAGGGTCTGTAGTTGTCCCCTTAACATCAGAAACAATTGAAATTTCTTGATTTGTAAGTGCATTTATAATACTTGATTTTCCAGCGTTTGTCATACCAAATAGAGCAATATGTACTCTTTCTCCAGACGGTGTTGTATTTAAACTCATATTATTTCTCCTTTGAATTAATTTTAATTACTCAAAAATATTTTTTTAAGTTGCCTATTCTATTATAATATAAAATATAAATATATACATTGCAAAATAATTCTTTATTTAAGGCACAATCAAAAAAATAATGGATCAGTATGTTTGTAAATTTCGCGTCATACTGTGCTAATAAATTTAGCTAATAGACTTGTTATAAACTTAATTTGCTTTCTTGTCTGATGCTAAATATTCAGCGCATCTTTAATCTATTATTTTAGTTCATGTGCCTAATGCGGAGGTTAAGATGAGAGATAAAGATAAAATTAAATTAACTAAAGAAAAACGTGAAGATATGATTTCTTCAATAAAAGAATATTTTTATAATGAGAGAGGAGAAGAATTAGGCGATTTAGCGTCAAGCCAGATATTAAACTTTATCATAGATGAATTAGCATTAGAATTTTATAATCAAGGCGTCTATGATTCTTATAAATACATGACTAGAAGTATTGATGATTTATTGTCAGTACAAAAATATTAAGGAGTGTTCATTTTGGATTATAGATTAGAACAAGATGTATTAGGTGAAAGAAATATTGATAATTCTACATATAGTGGGATAAATACAGCAAGAGCTTTGGAGAATTTTGATTTAAACAGCAAAAGTGTAAATTTAAATTTAATACGAGAAATTGCACTTATAAAAAAAGCTGCTGCTATGACAAATAAAACATTAAAGTTTCTTGAACCCGAAAAAGCCGATGCAATAATAAAAGCAAGCGAAGAAGTTATAGACAGAAAATTTGATGATGAATTTAAACTAAGTGCATTTCAAGGTGGAGCTGGTACCTCTACTAATATGAATGTAAATGAAGTTATCGCTAACAGAGCTATTGAATTGTTAGGTGGAGTTAAAGGAGACTACAATTTAGTTCATCCTCTTAACCATGTTAATATGTCCCAATCAACTAATGATGTTTACCCTTCTGCCCTTAGAATTGCGGCAATTAGATTAATAAGAAAATTAAGTGATTCTTTATCAAGTTTGCAAGAAGCTCTTCAAATTAAGGAAAATGAATTTTCAGATATAATAAAGCTTGGAAGAACTCAGTTAATGGATGCACTTCCAATGACTGCTGGGCAAAGCTTTGGAGCATATTCTAAAGCTATCGAAAGAGATAGATGGAGAATCTACAAAGTAGAAGAAAGATTAAGACAAATAAACCTTGGCGGTACTGCTATAGGTACAGGTTTAAATGCTACAAATAAATATGTATTTATGATGACAGACATTATCCAAAACCTTACTGGCCTTGGAATAGCAAGATCTGATTACCCTATGGACATTACACAAAACTGTGATATATTCGTAGAAACTTCTGGACTTTTAAAATCGTGCAGCGTAAATCTTCTTAAGATTTCAAATGATTTGAGGCTCCTTAATTCTGGCCCTCGTGGTGGAATAGGAGAAGTAATTCTTCCTAAGATGCAGGCAGGCTCAACAATTATGCCAGGAAAAGTTAATCCTGTTATCCCAGAGATGGTTGCTCAAGTAAGCTTAAGAGTTATTTCCAATGATAGCGCCATAACCATGGCAAGTTCTATGGGACAATTAGAACTAAACGCTTTTACCCCACTTATAGCAGAATGTCTACTTGAATCCCTAGAACTTCTTGAAAGAAGCGTCACACTTTTTAAAGATAAATGCATAAATGACCTAAAAATGGATGAGGATAGATGTTTAGAAAACTTAGAAAACTCCTTAGTTTCTGCAACATCCTTAGTTCCTCACCTAGGTTATGATAAAGCCAGCTTAATATCAAAAAAAGCCTTAGCAACTGGAAAGACCATAAGAGAGATTCTTCTAGAAGAACAAATATTACCTGAAGATATCATTGATAAAATATTATCTCCAACTGAATTAATAAGAACCCATATCCCAGGAAAATAAAACAAATTGAATGTGCCCTTTAAAGTATATTTTTACTCTAAAGGGCACACTTTTATTTTAATAATAAAATCTTGGAATATTCCTTTCATCATCAAATCCAGGTATAACCGGTGGTCTAAATTCATTCTTTCTAAAGCTTCTGCTTGATTCAGTTGTATTAAGCTCTGCAAGTTTTGTTACTCCAACATAAATATCTGATATCCTATACCATGTTGCATAATCCACTACTCCTGTTTGAGGTAATGTAAATATTTGTTGAAATGTTTTAACTGCTGCAGCTGTCTTTGGTCCATATTTTCCATCTTCAGCTATCTTAGGAATGAGCGGATAATTTCTTGATATTCTGTTTAATTGACCTTGAATTGCTCTTACAGCTGGTCCAGATGACCCAAGTGTTAATTCTCTTCCTGGGTATGACATTGGTATTCCTGCAACCTTCTCAGCTGTTGTTAATTCAATATTATTGCCATAGTAACGCGTTAATATATCGTATGGTCCAAGACCTTGGCGTGATAATTCCTGACTTCCCCATTGACTTAACCAGTTAGGGCAAGTAACGCTCTTTCCATCGCAATATTGTGCAAAAAGTGGCTGCTTCTTTCCAATTCTTCTTATATATGTTGAGAAAATTTCATCTACAATTTCACTTATGTTATCATAAATATTTCTACCATAATTAAATGCTTGATCATAAGCTGTAGAGCTTGTAATATCGAAATTTTTTCCCTTACCTCTATACCATTCAGTAAAGATTCTGTTTAATGTGAATGATACAATACAAAAAACATTCGCTCTTATGGCTGATTCTGTCCAAGTTGAATATATTTCGCATGAAGCAACATTTTTAATATAATCTTTAAATGGCACCTTATAATTTGGTGCTGATGGATCATTTGGACCACCTTGATGAACAATGACAAATTCAGGAACTACAGGCTGTGGTAATACAACCCCTGAAGTTGGCGGTGGTAATGGCTTATCTTCTGCCTCTGGTATCTTAGGAGGAAAATTTCCATTCAAAGTATTTGGCAGTATGTCTATAACTTCTTGTCTCATAGGGCCTCTGCCTAAATTAGTTTCTAAATTACATATCTGATATGCAATTTCTGTAGGAAATACTTGGCATCCTCTTATTATTATAGGATTAAACCCTTCCCTCTCAACAGTTATATCGTATAAGCTGTAAGGTATTTGATTACTATTAGGATTTAAGGAATATTCCAATGGTGGTGCTGGTAGTTCTATAATATCAGTTAATCCAACTACATTAGTAATTAACTCAATAGTTCTGTCATTACCTAAAGTAGATTGTCCTCTTACTGTTATTCTAGCTCTATCTACTGGAATATAATCGTTTCCTCTGAAACATTGTATCTTCAAGCCACCTATTTTGGGTGTAGCACTTCCAGTGCTTGGTGTTGTTCCAGTATTTGCTGGGGCATTTCCTGTAATGTTTCCTGCACCTAATGTAGCACCTCCAGTACTTGGTGTTGTGACATTCCCATTAGCACTTCCTGTAGCGCCTCCTGCACTTAAAGTGGCACCTCCAGCTGTATTTGGTATCATATTTTCGCCAGTACTACCTGTAACATTTCCACTACTTATATTCTCCATAACATTCCTCTTTCTATTTTTTCAAGATATTATATTTAACAAATGCAATATTTATTACTAAAAACTATAATTATGGTTAATAATTATTTACTGAAAGTGCATAATATTTATGTACTCTTAATATCTTTTTATGTGAAACCTTTAATGCAGAATTTTATATTCCAGATTAATTTAATTGAACTTATATAGGACACGAAGGCTATGAATAAATGAAACTTTCTTCAAGACAAAACGGTAGTGTTGGTAGAAAAACCATACAAAATATCCAATGAATCTTTGGTCCATTATTATCTTTCATATGCCTAAAACAAATTTTAGGAGGTGTATTTTTAATATGATGACACACAAACTAGATGCAAAAGACACGCTCAAGATAGAAAATGAAAAGAGAAGAAAAATATTGCCACCTGAACAGACACTTATTAATCTTGATCTGCAGACTGGAGATGTAATGGCTGATATAGGCTGCGGCATTGGATATTTTACTATTCCCGCCTCTAAAATTGTAGGGAAAAACGGTAAGATATTAGCACTTGATATATCAGATGAAATGCTGCAAGATGTTGAAGAAAAAATAATTGAAAATGATATATCAAATGTTGAAACTATTTTAACAGAGGAAAATCACTTGAAATTAGAAAGCAATTCCGTCACATTTGCTTTTGCAAGTAATATAATCCATGAAGTCGAAGAAAAAGAGAGATTTTTAAATGAAATAAAAAGAATAATATGCCCAGAAGGGAAAATTGCTATACTTGAATGGGAAAAAATTGATAGTGATTTTGGACCGCCTATTGAACGTAGATTAGACAGGATGGATTTAATAAAACTATTAGATGAACTTAATTTTTCAACCATATCAACTATAGATATTGGTGAAGACTTCTACGGAATAATCGCCCAAAAATAAATCAATTTCTATTGATAAACCAACTTAAAAACTACATTTATGTGATATCTTACCGAAATCATAAATATTTTGATTCCGAAAAGCTATGAAAATATCGCTGAAGGTTCTAAGCAGCAGGTTGTATCCACTTTAGCATGCTCCAACTTTCCTAGGGAAGCTCGACTCATTACATTCGCTGAGGAAGTTCGAGAACCCAAAATAAAATTTTGGACTCTCACTTCACAAGCTGAAATGGAACAACCTACAGCCAAGAACCTTTAGCAGCTCATTTTCAAATGTTTTCTCCATATTATGACCCTTGTGGTTACAAATATATTTATGATTTCTAGTGAAGATACGAACTTAAAGTTTTAGAAACTTTGTTAATATGTTTATCTAATAAATTTAATTTTAAAAATTATTTATCTATAAAAATAGAAAAGTACAAATAGAGGATATAATAATTCTATTTGTGCTTTTCTTACATATAGGTTTTCACAATGATATTCAAACTTATGAAATTTCAACATTGCTATTATTTAGGAAATTCAAACAGTGGATATGTATTATTATCAATATTGACCCCTATATAGATAACACAATAATAAACTATGAAATATCTTCTATACAGAAATGAGTAATATACTTTTGTGGAATGTTTCATTGGTAATTTTGATGGATGTGATTCTTTGGCTATAAGTTGTTCCAAATGTGCTAGTTCAAAGCTTGTTCTTTGAGGCTAGCACTTTGGGTGCAACTTTATAGTCTTAGAATCACCCATCAGAATTGCCTAGAAACTGGAACAAAAGTATGTTATTCATTTCGGTTATGTATATGCATAAGTATAGATTACAGTTGGTTTATATCCTGAAATATATTCCATACTAGAAAGTAGAAACATTTTTGCGCAGCAGGCATTTAAAAATGAGCTGTTAAAAGTGCTTTATTGTAGGTTGTTCTACTTGTGCTTGTCACACTGAAAGTGGGAGCAAGCACAAGTGGCGGCAACCTGCAATTTAGCACTTTCAGCGAAATTTTTATAGTCCTGCGAAGCAATAATGTTTTTACTTTCGGTTGGCTATATGTATAAGTCTAATTCATACTTGGTTTATCTATGTTTATATCACAAAAAAAGAGCTCCTCTTTAAAGAACTCTTTTTTATCTAGATCTCTAATCTAGCTTAATTGAATTAAATGGCTATACTCGTCCAAAATAGAATCTAATCGGTCGCTTGCAACAATTACCTCAGGATCGAACAAATCAACTTTTTCCTTTATTATATTTAGCAGATTTTGTTCCATCTCATAAATTTCACTATCTATTTTGTTTATAGAATCCATAATTAATTCTCCTTTATTTATTAATATATTTAAGAAGTTTTTATATTTTATCAGATAAACCAGTAGGATATGTTGCCAAAGTTGTTGCATAAGGAGGGTTTGCTTTTATTTTCTACTGGTTTATTTTAATTTGTTTTGACACTAATATATTAACCGTAAATGATGCTTATACTCTTTAAAAATATTAGAAAAAATAGTATTAATATAACACGCTGCCTACGTTTAACCAATTTTAAATATAATATGAAAAAGAAAAGCTAACTTATGTCTTAAAAATAAGTGATTACGAGTAGTAACTTATAAATTAAAACAATCTATCCTAAAACCTCTATTTTTACTAATTATAACTTGAATATATATTTCAATGTTTCATAAACTACTCTTGATACGAGATTCAAACTTATTAAATTGCACCCCCGGCCGTTATTCTTCTCTTTTACCAGCCCCTTATTAATTAAGGGGCTATTTTTATTAAATTTTATATTTTAAAATTTATAGAATTGTTGTTTAATTTTGAATATTTTATTCATTTTGGGGCAAGCTATTTCCATATTAATTTTATGAAAAGGGGAATTTTAATGAACAAAATGCTATTTCAAACTCGTAGAGAAAGAATTATATCATTTATTAAACTACTAAATAAAGATCTTGATTTAAGTTTTACTGAAAAGGAAATCGAAGAAGATAATTTCACAGATATGCCTAAAAAGAATAATGTTATCCCATTTAAAAGAGTTGAATAACAATGTATCTATATTTATTAAAGTAGTCCAAGATATCTAAATATAATAAGCAAAAAAAGAGTGCCAATTGTTGTTTGTTCTATGCTAAAAAACTTAACAACATAATACTCACTCTTTTTTTATTTATTAAAGAAATATTTTATTACGATAATTTTCTGAACATTTCATTTCCTTTAATCGTTCTATTACAGAGCTGTCTCCCCAAAAATGCATTGGAAATACTTTATCTGTATCAGTGTTTTTCATGAAATAATCAAATCCTAAATAAAATTCTTCTCCTTGTCTAGGGTCTAAAACTACAAATGCAGCATCAAAATGTCTATCCTTGATCTTATTAATTTCTTCTTCAAATCTTTCTCTTGCACTTTCATTATCCTTTTGATCTCTTCCATTCCACCACCATAGATTAAGATCTCCCGCATGATAAATTGTTTTATCTTCTGCTGTTACAATAAATGCTACTCCCTCATCTGTTGAATTTAATGTCTCTATTTTCAAATCTGATATTTCAAGAGTTTTATTAATATCTATAAATTCTATTTTTTCATAAACCTCATCATCAACACCATGAGTATTAAAAAATTTTCTACCAAATTTCTTCTTGATATCTTTTGAAAAAATGTACACAACATTTGGATATTTATTTAATAACTGAAAAATATCTATATTAAAATGGTCATGGTGATTATGACTTGAAAACACGTATATTGTCTTTTCTGGATCAAAATCTGGAAGCTGACCTTTAAAATAATCAAATATTAAAACTACTTTATCAAGTTCAACTGAAAAACAGCTATGTTCAACATATGTAATATTCATTTGCATCATCCTTTTTTATAAATTTCATCTCATACTATACATCCATAGGAGTAATCTTCACCAATTTAATTTAAATAATAAATTCTTTAAGACAGCAAAATCACTGGCGAATATATTTTATTTTTTACTCTCTATCAAACCTTAACTTACTAATCTTAAATAAATCCTATCATAACAACTATAAATATCAAAAATAAAACTGCTAATCCAGTAACCAATACCTTTACTTTAAGCATTGAATAAAGCATTTTGCAAAACTCTTCTTTTAGAAATTTAGAAAGCACACTTATTTTTTCCTTATAGCTTATATAAAGAAGTATTAATAATATAGCGATTAAAACTGCTATTAATAGATACCATTTTGATATTTCATTATATTTATTCCAGTTTGCTCCAAGAACCCTTCCCAATGATATAAATGTAGTAGTCCATATGAATGCACCTAAATATGCACTAACCGCAAACTTCTTATATGATACCTTAGTCATACCAGAAAAGTAGCCTGTAATATGCCTTATTCCTGGAATAAAATATGCTACAATCAGCAATATACCACCATATTTTTGATACCATGTTGAAATCTTATCCATCCTATTTTTATTTAGATGAATATAGCATCCATATTTCTCAATTAATTTTATTTCTAATGCCCTACCAATGAAATATGATATAGTAATACCTATTATAGCCCCACTTGTAGCCACTATAATACTGAGCAGGTAACTCATTTTATTCATATAAACAACATATCCACAATAAGTCATTAGTGCTTCACCAGGCAAAGGAAACGCTATTAATTCTAACACTAAACTTATAAGCACTGCTATATATCCGTAATGATTAAACAATTCTATAACATGATCCAATACTCTCACTTCCACGGCTTAATAATTTTCTGCATACTTCCTTCGTAATAAATCTAATCTTAATTCTCCATATTTTATAAAGCGTTGCAGGCAAATATGATTTATCGGAATTAATACATTTATTATATTAATAATTATAACCTCTTTTCATTTATTTTGCATAGTTTATAGATAAACATTATCTAGCGTCTAACCTGATGTATATGTCAAATTCTTAAATCGGATATATAGGTAAATAGACTATTAAATATACTCATTAGATAAGCATATTTAGAAAGTTGAAAAAACTTTAAGTTCATCTCTTCACTAGAAATCATAAATATATTTGTAACCACAAGGGTCATAATATGGAGAAAACATTTGAAAATGAGCTGTTAAAGGTTCTTTGCTGTAGGTTGTTCCATTTTAGCTTGTGAAGTGAGAGTCCAAAATTTTATTTTGGGTTCTCGAACTTCCTCAGCGAATGTAATGAGTCGAGCTTCCCTAGGAAAGTTGGAGCATGCTAAAATGGATACAACCTGCTGCTTAGAACCTTCAGCGATATTTTCATAGCTTTTCGGAATCAAAATATTTATGATTTCGGTAAGTCAGCACATAAATCTAGTTTGAGATTTTGATATCCATATAATCATTTAGCATATATGCCTTTAAAAATTATAAAAAGCCAACAGAACAAATATAACAATGTTATAGTGCTCTGCTGGCTTTTTAACCGCAAGGGGATAGCTATTATATTGCGAAGAAATGGCTTTCTATTATTCTATGTTACTAATTACTTTAAACCTTGTTCGTAGCTTTCAATCATGTGTTTAACCATGTATCCGCCAACGTATCCATTTTGTCTTGAAGATAAATTTCCTTTATCTTGATTTTCGTAGTCATTTAATCCTACTTCTGAAGCAACCTCAGTTTTTAATCTGTTTAATCCTTGTTTTGCTTCTGGTACTAATGTTCTGTTTCTTCCACTATTGTTTGATGACATATACATCTACCTCCCTTAATTAATATTTTGTTTGCAGTAATATATTAACCAGTATGATAAATTATAATCTATAAAAATATTAACAAAAGTAGTACAGATAGCTTGTATTAGATAACTTTAGATAATCTTGTGTTTTACTTTGAATCCTTTACCATCATTTATGATATTTATCCCTAAAATATCAGTGAATTGCTTAAGACTTTTCATATTATTTATAAATTTAGCATTGCCTTTAGCAATCACTTTTTCAATTACTTCTATTATGTCTTTTTTCTGAGCAGAACTTAGTGTCATATAATTACTTAGGCACTCTCTATTAATATAAGTTAAAGTAGTCCATGCCTGTTCCTCTGATATGCTATTTACATCCATTAACACCCATGTGAAATCTTTTCTTCTAGTATTTTCAGGATATGCAGCTTTAAAAAATTCTATAAAATGATTTATTGCCTTTGGATCTTTTTCTTTAACATACTTTCCAAGTTGTGCTTTTAAACCATTCTTTAAGTACATTATTGTATTAGGCTTTATAGCATCCTTTAAATTATCAATTTTAGCGTAGATATAATTATATGTATCTGTAATCTGTTCCTCACTTGCATTTCCCTTTTTTAATACCTTTGTTATCTCAATGTATTCTAAGATACTTTTTTTAGAGCCAAGTTCTTTATTGTATAACTTTTCCCAAATTTCATATGCAGTTAGACCTTCAAATTTATCGTTAACTAGCGTTTCATCTTTATCCATATATGATCCTCTCTCTTTTAAATATATTAACTTTTATACCTTAACATAGTTTCTACAACTTATTTAAAATAACATTATTATAATACAGTATTTATAACATAATTCCTATAGAATATATTATATATATATTTATTGCAAAAATAATTCTTCATCATAATTCTAAAAATATTGTAAGAATCTTAACTGTAATTGTGAATTGTGAATTACAACATATATACGAAAAAATACTCAAGGCAAAATATATATAAATATTTCACCTTGAGCATTTAAATTTCTATTATTAATCATTTTTTATTAATTACGTTGTAGACACATCTAAATTGTCATATGCACGATTTAGCGTATATCCTCTTCCCCCAACTTCCCTAACGTCTGATACTGTTATAAAAGCGCTATAATCAATTTTATTAACAATATTTTTTACTTTTTGCAGCTTCTCAGCTGGAATAACTGTGCTGATAGCTTTGGCTTCAACTTTTGAGTATCCTTTTTCTGCATGCAATAAAGTTACTCCTGTATCTGCCTCTGAGATAATAGCCTTTTTTATTTCATCATAATGATCACTCATAATAACTACTTGTATCATTTCTTTTCCAAAAGTTAAAGTCTTATTTAACATAAAATAAGTTAAAAATACAACAACCAGGCCATACAATACATTAGTAACACTTGAAAATGTAATTTGTAAAGTTAAAATGCACAAATCAATTACATTTAAAGTGATATGAACTGGAGTATTAAATTTTTTATTTATTATAATTCCTATAATATCAATTCCACCAGATGATGCATTTGCTTTTAATATAAGTCCTGCTCCTATTCCTATTAAACATCCTGCAAGGACACATGATAATAATATATCATTGCAATAATTATGCAGATTTTCATGCTTTTCAAAAAAGTCCAAAAGAATAGGAAATAAAAATGTTGATACTAAAGTAGATAAAGCAAATTTCTTTCCTAAAAAAAATAATGCCGATAAAAATAATGCAATGCTTATAATGTACACAACTATTGTCAAGCTTGCCCCAGTAAAATTATTTATCACTCTTCCTAATCCTGTAACTCCACCAACAATAATATTATTCTCTAATATTAATGTGCTAATAGCAAAAGCTATTAATATATTTCCTAGAAGAATGTAAATTAAACTATTGATTTTTCCTTTCATGTTATCACCCCAAGACACAGAATACCATAATACTTGAAACAAGAATGTAATCTATGTTACAATCTCATAAAAGAAGGTGAAAAATTTGGATAAAATAAAAATTCCAGAGGAATTATATTATTATTTTGAAAAAGTTGGAAAATCGTTAACATATAATAAGAATGATATTATATATATGCAAGATGATAACGCAACCCATTTATACTTAATAAAAGCTGGTCGAGTGAGAGTATATTCTTCTTCAAAAGACGGTAGTGAAATTACAATAGAGATAGTTGAAAAAGGTAGAATATTTGGTGAATCATCCTTCATTCAAAGTTCAAAACAGCCTACTACAGTAAGCGCAGTTAATGATGTTGAATTGATTTCTTGTTCATTAGAAGATCTGTATCCTTACCTAACTCAATCAAAGGAATTGATGATTTTGCTTTTTCAGCTGCTTTCAAATACATGCAATCATCTTTCAAGTCTGCTTAACCAAGCTTACTTTTATAATCGTTATGAAAAAGTAGCTAATTTTTTATTGCAACAGACAGCTGTTCCTAATAAAGATAAAAATATAAGCGAAGATTGCATTCCCTATTCTCATGAAGAAATCGCTTCTTGCATTGGCCTAAATAGAGTTACAACCACCAAGATATTAAACTACTTTAGCAAACTAGGATATATTAAACTAAAATATAAAAAAGTAATAATACTAGAAAGAGAAGCTTTAATCAAATATGTAGAGTAGAAAGCTAGAATTATCTTAAAAATAGGCTATGCTTTAATATAATGTTGAAATATAGCCTATAAAAATTATAAGTGAGATTTCCCACCTACAATACTTAATATATATGAAAATTATGAAATATTTATATATGTGTCTTTAAAGTGTAATTTTAAATATTTTTCCTTTCCTATGAAATAAATTATTATCACTAGAACTTGAATATTCTCCTACTTCTATACCCAAACGACTATACATAGAAAATACCTTGGGATGACTTGATTTTAAATAAATTGCTTTATAATGTTTAGATTTATAATATTGTATTATGTTCTTCAACCACATTTCTCCATTTCCTCTGCCTTCTTGGGCTATATGAAAATAGTTGAATATCAAAATGTCTTTATCCTCTTCGTTTATCTGTATAGGTTCTTTAAAAAACATCTTATAATCAAGAATGCCACTACTAACAAGAGCAACACCTAAACATTTTTCGTCTTTCTTCATAATATGAAAATCCATATTCATATTTTCATTGCTTTTTACATTCTCAATTAATTTACAGCAATGATAAACTTCATTATAATCATCCCATTCATTTTCCGCTTTAAACAGTAAATTTTGTATTATTGGTGCAAGATATTCGCTTTTAAATTCACTTGAAACTCCAAAATTAATACCATTAGTTTTACTAATAATCTTCATTAACAAACCTCCTTTTTAAATAATTCTCTTAATTAATTGCTATTGCTTACTTGATTATGGTTTTCTTATAATACTTATCATAACATAATTTACAAAATACCACATATGCTATACATGCATTGGCTTTCTATTTTTTAAATCTCTTACTTTGCAATATGAATGTGCTACATTACTTTGAACTATAAAGTTTTTAACCTTTATTATCTCTTTATCTGTATCAATTATTTGAAGCCATTTGAACCACTTAACATAGTTACTTAGGTATTTTGCTGCAACACCCTTGAACCTGTTCATCCATTTTTTTAAATTACTATGGAGAGCATTAATAAGTTGAATATAAATCAACGTATCCCTTACCTAAAAATGTGCTTATACAATCAAGAAGATAATATCTTGATTAGTAACAATTGAAAATGGGCTATGGACAATTTGAGAGTGGAATTTCCTTTAGAATCCTCCCTTGTTATTTTAAAGTATACTATTTCAAATCTACCATCAAACAATAAAAAAAAGAATGTAGTAGATTTGTTGTACACAAATCTAGCTACATACCCGAATATTGTGGCATATAGATTCTTTCATAATTACAAAACAATAAAAATCTAAATTACTATACTGTAAATATATAACATTTACTCCTTTCTCACGCGTGCAAATGTCTCATTCCACTCTTCGATCTCTATCCTTTTATACAAATTGTCATTCACATAAATTGCTACTTCATCATGATTCGAATCTTCTATCTCTTCCTCAATAAAAAATGGCATCACTATAGGAATGCAATACTCCCCTTCTTCTTCAGGCTTACGCCCCATTTTAATAAAAAGTTCTGCTACGCCTGGATCTTTTATATGCACAATATTGCCTGGATACGTACCAACTATTTTAACTTCATCACATGGCGTTGCCATCTCACCTGTCACAAATATATAAATTATCCCGTCTCTTCTATATGCAGTAGCTTTTTCTAATGCTCTCATCATTGTTCTGTATGGACTTATATCAAACATGTCTTTCTCCAAAGAATTTATTAATAATTTATATTATGAATATGAATCTTAATAGGTACTTATCATGAATATTTCTTAATAAAATACCACAACATTCATGAATATTGTGGTATTAAAAAATATTTAAATGTTATCTAAATCATTAAAATATCTGCTCATTTTGCTCATAGCTAATTTCTTTGAAGCTCCTGATTTTCGCCACTCTTCAACCTGTTCCATCGCTTCATTAGGATTCTTTCCTAAGCCAACAAGTACACCTGATAGTATAAATTCTTGATACAAGTGTTCAGAGTTAACCCCTTCTTTTGATTCTGTTAAAGCGCGATTAACTAGTGGAGAAATGTAGCTAACCCAATCATCTGGAGTAAGATCATTTGTGTTATCTATATTTTCTGTAATAACTGTATCTTGTCTCATTAAGCTTCTATTCATAAATGAATTATTTCCAATACTATTTAATGTAAATAGATAATTGTATTTTGAAGCATGTTTTAATTCGTCTGTAATTATATCAAATAATACATCCCTGTAAACTCCTTCAGGAAGTCCTCTCCTAATAGCTCTATATCTTTCTACTGCTGCCAGCTCTCCAAATAAAGCTTTCTTAATACCTTCTAAATATGATTCAGGGACTTCAAAATCTTCTTCTTCATCCCCCATTATAGCATCCATATCACCTGTAAAATCTTCATAGATCCCTCTAAACAACATATTATGTCTGCGTTCATCATCTCTAATAGATGATATTATTTCTTTCTCTTCATTTGTTGGCGCTTCACTAATAAGATAATCATAAAACAATTCATCTTCTCTTTCTCCTTGAATTGCTTTTTTTGCCCCCTGAATTGCTATCTGTAACTGATCATCATTGTTCATCTGATCATTATTACTCATTTGATTATTATTGTCTTCCATAAAATATTATTGATTCTCCTACAAATAATTAACTCACTTTCATTGTATTAATTTATAATTCATTTGTGCATTATAGGTGAATCCATTTTTATGAAATTCAAATTAACTTTCTGTTTCTGTAAAATCATCTACTGGAAATATTATTCCACCTTTATGCCTAGCAATTGTTTGAACTTCACTAACTATCAAGCTATGGTCTAGCATTTTATAACATCTTTCTAAATCATTATTTTTGACAGCATCTGAAAATTCAATGAACTCATTAACCATACGGTGCTCATAATTATTTTCATTTACTTCTGAGCTAGTTCCATCATTCATAAGTAATTCAAATCTCTTACAAACATTGGCTGGAGTGTCTTGATATATGCAGCCTTTATCTCCTTGAATATTATTTGCTATAGGCGCCTTACAATCTTTTGCACCAACACAGACACATTTAAATTTTCCATAATCTAAAATTAATACGCCCGATGTATCTATTCCCCTCTCAATATTTGGATAATACTCAACATTTTCTGGTTTACCAAACAAACCTACTACATAATGAATATTATAGATATTTAAATCCATTAATGCGCCACCAGAGAATTTAGGATCAAAAGCAGGCAATACCTTCCCCTCTTTAAAGCTGTCATATCTGCTAGAGTATTGAGAATAATTACACTGAACAATCTTTATATTTCCTAAAGTCGGAAGTAGCTCTTTTATCTTTTTATAGTTTGGGAAATATTGATTAGTTATAGCCTCAAATAAGAATAATTTCTTTTTCCTAGCTAAATCACTTAAAATTAATGATTCCTTATATGTTGATGTAAATGGCTTTTCAACTATAACATTTTTATCGGCATCCAATGCCTTTTTAGCAAATTCAAAATGTAAATTATTTGGTACACCAATATAAATTATATCTAAATCACTATTTAGTAGTTCATCATAATCGCAAAAAACCTTCTTAATCCCATACTTATCTTTCAATTCATTCAAAGTATCTTCACTTCTTGGAGTTCCGCAAATAGCCTCTAATTCTATATCTTCCAAAAGATGACTAATTGAAAGAAAATCCTTTACTATCATTCCAGCTCCAACAATTCCTAATTTCATATTAATTCCTCCCTTTTACTATTGATATCTCTTTAGTAACCTTATCATTAGATACCTAATATGCTTAACTAAACTTAATTTTCTTTTTAGTTTTTGCTTATTTACTAAAATATATTTTCTCTAATAATTGACTTAGATTCTTTTATTTGTTAGATATCATAGTTACTTTTAATAGCATTATAACCTATAAAATTAATTTAATCATCCCAAATCAAACCAATTCATAAAATTCAAAATTATTATTCTTATCATAATAGTATTTGAAGTAATTCCTTTAACGAATGTATTTCATAGTTAGGAGCTATTGACGATTCATTTACTGTTCCCTCCTTGCAAAGCCAACAAGTGTCAATTCCAGCGAGATTTCCACCCTTAATATCTGATGTGATAGAATCTCCAATAATTAAGGCTTCTGTCTCATTGAACCCCTTAATATGATCCTTGACGTAGTTAAAAAATTCAATTGCCGGCTTATTAGCACCTATATCTTCTGATATAAAACAGTCTTTAAAGTACTGTGAAATTCCAGCACCATTTATCCTTGAATACTGTGTCTTAGCAATTCCATTAGTAATAATATATAAGGTATACTTTTCATGCAGTTTACTCAAAACCTCATGGACATCTGGCATTAACTGCACTCCTTGATTTAAATACGATCTATAGGTCTTCTCCCACTCTCCACCATCTATACTCTTCCCATACTTAGACATTAACTTAGAAAATCTTGTATTTAATACTTCCTCTACTTTAATCTTCCCCAGTTCAATATCAGCCCACATACCTTGATTCATTTTTTTATAAACTTCATACAATTCTTCTGAATATATTTCACCCTTATCTCTAATTAAACTCTTAAACGATTCTTCTTCATTTGCATCGAAATCAAGTAATGTATTATCAACATCAAATAACAACGTATTATATTTCATTTCATACCGCTCCCTTTCCTTTTATAGATACCCCAACTAAGATCTGAACTTATGTATATAACTCGCCGAAATGAATAACATACTTTTGTTCCAGTTTCTAGGTAATTCCGATGGGTGATTCTAAGGCTATAAGTTGCACCAAAGTGCTAGCATCAAAGAACAAGCTTTGAACTAGCACATTTGGAACAACTTATAGCCAAAGAATCACATCCATCAAAATTACCAATGAAACATTCCACAAAAGTATATTACACATTTCTAGTTAGGATATATTTCATAGTATAAATCTAAGTTACACAATAATCATCCCAAAGTAGAAACATTGCTATTTCTCAGGACCATTAAAATTTCGTTGAAAGTGCTAAATTGCAGATTGCACCACTACTGCTTGCTCTCAATTTCATTGTGACAAGCATTAATGGAACACTCTACAATTAAGAACTTTTAACATCTCATTTTCAAATGCCTGCTGCATATAAATGTTTCTGCTTTCTAGTATTGTAACGTATAAATCAAATTTTCAATGAGGTATCTATATAGATAAACCAATTATAATATATAATTTGGTCAATTGAAATTACTAAGTGACGAAGTGAGTCGACTTTCATTCTCCATTTATATAGCTTAACTATTTTTAATCATTTTATTAAAATCTATTGCGCCTATAAAAAGAGTATTATCTAGACCTCTACTAAATTCACACTCATCTTACTAATTTCAAATATAAAAATAATGCCAAAAAATATCGCAAGATTATTCTTGTTTGTTTACATATATGGTAATATAATACATTTAAATGCAAATACATTGCAACAAGGAGATTTATATGAAAACACAAATAGAAATAATACTAGGATTCTTACAGTCTGGAAAAACTAATTTTATAAATTCCATGCTTAAAACTTGCGATTTACAAAATGAAACTATTGTTGTCATCCAAGATGAATTTGGACAAAGCAAAATAAAGAATGAATTTATAAATTCAAATGAAAATATGAATATTATAAACATTGAAAATACTTCTAATGAAGAAATTAATGAACAGTATATAAACAAAATTTTAGAAATATATTCTCCTCATAGAATATTTATTGAAGTTAATGGTATGAAAAATTCCAACTCTATAATTAATATGTTTAATAATAAAAATTTAAGAAAGTTATGCAGAATTGACGACATCGTAACCTTAATTGATACGAAAAAGTTCTTCATTTATTTCAGAAATATGAAAAGTATGTTAAGTACTCAAATCTATAATAGCAAGACAATAATATTAAACAATATAAATAATATCAACAAAAAAGACTTCTTAAATATTCAGAATCAAATAAAAAGAATTAATGAAACTGCTAATTTATTAGAGCATGCGCCTTCATTAAATATTAAAGAAATACATCAAGACGAATATAGAGAAATTAGTAGCCATAGTTTTTCTGCAATTAAAACCATGTTTTACATGAGCCTTCTAATATTATCATTTACGTGTTTTGCTGCATTATCTATTACCGATAGTAGTGGGTATTCATACTATTTGGACAAGTTTAAAAATTTTTACACTGTATTTATTAGCATATTAATTCAAGGTATCCCATTTATCTTAGTTGGAAGTTTTGTATCTGCAATAATACAAATTTGCATCCCAAAGGATACATTTATCAAATTTTTTCCAAGAAATATATTCTTGTCATGTGTTATTGCAGCTCTTGCAGGCTTACTCTTCCCAATATGTGATTGTGGAACTATTCCTATTGTTAAGGGACTCATAAAGAAAAAAGTTCCTATAGCTGCTAGTATTACTTTCATGTTATCTGCCCCAATAGTAAATCCAATAGCTATAATTTCAACGATATATGCCTTTCAAGGTATGAAAGCGGTTGTAATTTATAGGATTGTTGCAGGCATAATAATCTCTATTCTAGTTGGTTTAATTATGCATTTTATAACTAGGAAAGACGATGATATATTAAATATAAATAATGATGGACTAAGTTGCGAATGCGGTTTTTGTAATGATGACTATGATTATTCAAGGAATAAGCCGCAAAAAATCAGAGCAGTATTTATTCACACTGGCGATGAATTTTTTAATATAGGAAAGTTTATGATTATTGGTACATTTTTATCTAGCATTTTTCAAAATATAGTATCTGCCGGTACCAACATTCCAATTTTGAGCGGTAATATAAGCCCCTTAATTGCAATGATATTATTGTCTTTTGTGCTTTCAGTTTGTTCAACATCAGATGCATTCATTGCTAAAGGATTTTTAAAACAATTCTCAGTTAACTCTGTAATGGGCTTTTTAGTTGTTGGCCCTATGCTTGATATAAAAAATACAATCATGATTTTTGGAAACTTCAAAAGAAAATTTGCCATAAAACTAATATTTTTTATTATTGTAGTATCATTTAGTATTCTTATTAACCTTAGACTATAGATAAACCAACTTAGACCTGAACTTATGCATATAACTCACCGAAATCATAAATATTTTGTTCCGAAAAGCTATGAAAATATCACTGAAGGTTCTAAGCAGCAGGTTGCATCCACTTTAGCATGCTCCAACTTTCCTAGGGAAGCTCGACTCATTACATTCGCTGAGGAAATTCGAGAACCCAAAATAAAATTTTGGACTCTCACTTCACAAGCTAAAATGGAACAACCTACAGCTAAGAACCTTTAACAGCTCATTTTCAAATGTTTTCTCCACAAATATATTTATGATTTCTAGTGAAGATATGAGCTTAAAGTCTTAGCAACTTTGTAAATATGTTCATCTAATAAGTCCAATTCTTGAATTAGATCTATATAACCACCAATTAATCCAAGACTCTATTGTTTACTCAGCAATGAGAAGAATTCTAGTAATAATGGCATATATTTAATGGAAGGTGTGTACAGATCATTGACCTAGATTCAATATATTAGTAAAAAATGTGTCCATAATATTAACCTAAGTCCACAGATCTATGCCATATTAGAATATAAGAATATAAGAATATAAGAATATAAGAATATAAGAATATCCTCTTATCTTAGGCAATATATTTTATCTTAAAATACTCTTTAATTTGATATGGAGATGAAGATATGAAAAAAATTAATGCGGAAGTAGTTGCAAAAATATTAATACTATTAGGATTTTCAATATTCTATTTAAAAATTATTGTAAGTAATGAAATTCTCACATATGTACATCCAAGAATTATCCCCTTTGCAATCTTTGGAATGATTTCAATGTTCATAATTACTTTATTTTTGATTTCAGATGTCTTTTATAATAATAGAAAAAAATTTAAAATTAAGAATCACTTTATCTTTATTTTTCCTTTGATCATGATAATTTTTATGCAAAGTAGTAGTGCAAATTCTGCCACTAAAGGCATTGATACAAATGGAAAGCTTAACGAATCATCATCTACTAACAGCTCTTCCAATAATTCAACTAACAACTTGCCTTCCCTTAACTCAACATATGAATTGTATAGTGGAAAATCTGAAAGTGATGGTCAAGGTCAAGTTGATAAGATTCAGCTAAATATTGTGAATAATATTATAGAAGTAAACATTAATAACTTTGTATCTTCTCTTGATGAGATTTTAGGAAACCCTAAAAAATATGAAGGAAAGGAAATAGAGATTTCAGGATTTGTATATAGAGATAAAGATTTAAAAGAAAATCAATTTATAATTGCACGATTTATGATGGTGTGTTGTGCTGCTGATCTTCAAGTTGCAGGAATTGAATGTTCTAGCAGTGATTCAGGTTCATATGATAATGGTACATGGGTAAAAATAAAGGGCAAAATTAAAATTAATACTTCTGAAGATGGAATAGATCCAGTTATAGCTGTTGAAACTATAGAAAAAGATCCTGCTCCTGACACTTCTTATGTTTATCCATTTTAAAATATATGCTTATATAATTTTCACTCAACATAATTTCTAAAAAAAAAATTATAATGAATATAAAATAAGAATAATCTAACATAGAAAGTTAGGTTATTCTTATTTTATAGCTCTAAAACATTGATGTCACATTTCCAGTAAATTTATCTACATAATACCATCCGCCAGTTGTTATATATTCTCCTGATGTATCATAGCAATGAATTACATAAGAGTTAGACTCATCATGATCATATTCAATTTTACTTGGAACATATTTTCCATTCGCTAGAAGATAATCTTTTACTTTCTCTACAGCTTCAATCGTTGAAATCTGAGTATTAGTGTTATTTATAGTAATATTAGAATTAAGCAGTGTTGTAATTCCTTGTTTTATTTTATATACATTTCCATTAGAAGAATCATAGTAATATTCACTAATATTGTTTCCTACTTGATCTTCTGCAGAGAATTTATATAAACTCTTGTCACTTAATCCTATTTGATTAATGAATCCCTTATTCTCATATTTAATAGTTCCAGAATCATTATAAATATTGATTATATCATACATAACCTGAATATCATTTGGAACAACAGTAGTAGTCTTAGATTCTTCCCAAGCTCCACTATCATTTAGATAATACCATTTATTATTATCATTAATCCAGCCTGTTTCCATTATTCCATTACTATCAAAATAATACCAGTTACCATCAATTTTATCCCATCCAACTGAGTAAGCTTCTCCTTTAGTAAATTGCCATCCTTGACTGTTTTGTTTCCAATATGCATTAGCCATAGTAGAATTAGTAATTTGTATTGATAGGATAGTTAAGATTACTAAAGACAATTTTTTCACTTTATTCATTGCCATTCCTCCCTATACATATTACTATTACACCTTTTACCATGTGATGTCAATAATTCTAGTAGAATATAATAACTCTTAAAAAAGGAAAATACACAGATATCTGTTTCACATATTATATGTTGCAATTCACAATGCACAATTCACAATTACGGCTAAAATTCTTGCAGTATTTTTAGAATTATCATGAAGAATTATTTTTGCAATATATATATTATTTTCTTAACGCTTTTAAAACTTGTACTCAGATTTAGCTTGCCACACTGAAAGTGAGAACATACTAAAATGGTGAAACCTACAACTTAGAATCTTCAGCAATATTTTCATAGTTTTTCAGAATTAAAATATTTATTATTTTGCTAAGTTACCATATAAATTTAGTTTTAAAGTTAGATATCTATATAGATACCACAATCATAAACTATAAGTAAACTATGAAATATCTTCTAACTAGAAATGAGTAATATACTTTTGTGGAATGTTTCATTGGTAATTTTGATGGATGTGATTCTTTGACTATAAGTTGTCCCAAATGTGCTAGTTCAAAGCTTGTTCTTTGAGGCTAGCACTTTGGGTGCAACTTTATAGCCTTAGAATCGCCCATCATAATTACCCAGAAACTGGAACAAAAGTATGTTATTCATTTCGGCGAGACATATTCATAAATTCGGGTCTTAATTGGGGTATCTATAATTTATAGGGCAAAAGCAAAGCACTAAGAATCTTCTTAGTGCTTTACTTTTATTTATTATAGTCCTTGTTCATAGCTTTCTATCATTCTTTTTACCATTTCTCCACCAACGCTACCGTTTTGTCTTGAAGAAAGGTTTCCTTTATCCATGCTTTCATAATTGCTTAATCCAACTTCTGAAGCAACCTCTGTTTTTAATCTGTTTAATCCTTGTTTTGCTTCTGGTACTAATGTTCTGTTTCTTCCACTATTGTTTGAAGCCATATGAATCTACCTCCCTTAATTTTTAATTTTGTTTGGCAGTAATATCTTAACCACTATCACAAAATATAACCTATAAAAATGTTAACAGAAGTAGTACAGATAGCTTGTATTAGTTAATTTTAGATATTCCTCCTTAAACTATAACATCATATTTATTTTTAATAAGTGCTTTCATGGCATCATCCACATCTTTTTCCTTAACAAGGATATAATCAGTATCATAAGTGGAAATTGCAAATATGCTTATTCCGCTTTTCGCTAAAATCGTACTAATTGATGAAAGAATTCCTACTAAAGAAAAGTCCAATTGACCTTCAACCTTTAAAATTCTCCATTCTTTTTCGCATTTAACTTCATTAGGGATATCTTTTTCAAGGCATACTATTGATAATTCATCAAATGTTTTTGTTATAGAAAGAAAATCACTGTTTTTTATCCATCCAGGAATTGATTCATTGTTATTTAACCTGCACACTCCATATTTTTCTTCTAATAATCTAATAGTTAATATTTTTTCCGACATATCTTTCTTTCATCCTTTCTTCTCATTTCTAAAACGCCTTATTTATCGCAAATTTATAGTTTAAAATATACAAAAAGAAAAAAGCCAATAGAAATATTATTAAAATACCTCTCAGGCTTTTATCCTTTCATGAATACAATTAACTTTAAAGTTTATCTTAGAACTGCTAATCATATTGAACTATTGAGTCAAAAAACAATTCAGCCTTAATTATTAAATGTTAAAATTATTCATATATTTTAACATAATGTAAAATTTGGATCAACATCACATATTATTATAGATATCATAATTGCGAATTTTAATTTATGATTGCACTAAGCTAAGTGTTTATTTATTCCTAAAATGTATAAGATACATTGCAATATGAATACTTTCTTATTCAAAAAAATTACATTAACCTTAATTCTCTTTAACTATCCATAGTTTCAATATGATAGCTAATTATTAGGTAATACTGAAATTGGAAATACACGTTTCTTTATTTTATATGCAAGATCAAGTTTAGTATCATCGTCTATTTGACTCAATTTATAATTCCATACTCTTGTATTTTCATCTACATCTTCTTCTGCATTGCAACCTATAATATTCCCTGGCACTTCAACCTCATTAATAAATTTTATATTTTTAATATAACTATATATTTTTTCGTCATCAGTATTATTTTTAATTAAGTTATCTATTGCAGATTTATTGAATTTTACATCAATTGTGTATACATCATCTTTTCCTTTTGTTCTTTTTAAATCAGTCATTGTTGCTAATCCACTTGAATTTATTTTTTCCTCTAATTCCTTAATATCTTTAAACTCATACGTAATTTCTTCAATGTTCATATTATCTTTAAAATACTTATTAAAATTATATCCATTTTCTTTGGCCCATTCATGATCAATCACATCATTTTTTAATTTTGTTGATATAAAATCATCATATACAACTTGCAGTTTTACAATACCTGACCCATTTTCATTTATTACAGTTGAACTTCTTAAATCTATATCTCTACATCCAAGTAACATAATACCTAAGATTAATATAAGTGAATTAAAAATTGTTCTTTTCATTTTACTCATTAGTTCTCCTCCTAGATGCATATTTTTCTATACTACTATAGTACCCAAAGATAGATTGTATATGCATAACGACATTACGCTTACCCACAATTCCATACAAGCTCAAGCCATCCCCCTAACTCTTTATTTTAAGGCATTCTAGCTAATTTCAGGTTCAAATTTATACTCACTTTAAACATAAAAATATTATCCAAATTAAATTACTTTTAAAAATAATAAAGGGTAGTTAACGAACTAAAATCGCACACTACCCTTCATAAACTATTTCGTATGTAGGAACTTTTCATAACTCTCTATTTTATCCTCTCTGTTGGTATTCTTTATCCAATTATTATATTCCAAGATAACTTTTTCTATTGTTGTTAAGTTTAATTTATTATTTCTTTTTCTTTTCATTTCTGCATACATATTAATTTTAATTATATTTCCCATTTCACTGCCCTCCTTTCTATATAATATAACTTTGATATTAATTTTGTGTGTACGAAAGTATTAAGAAATAGTTAAAATTTAATTATATCTTTTAACGTAGATAATTTTAAAAACGCTCTTTGTATAGATACAACAACTACAGCCTATACTTATGCGTATACCTCACCGAAATGAATAATATACTTTTGTTCCAGTTTCTAGGTAATTCTAATGGGTGATTCTAAGGCTATAAAGTTGCACCCAAAGTGCTAGCCTCAAAGAACAAGCTTTGAACTAGCACATTTGGAACAACTTATAGCCAAAGAATCACATCCATCAGAATTACCAATGAAACATTCCACAAAAGTATATTACTCATTTCTAGTTAAGATATATTTCATAGTATAAATCTAACTTATAGTTGAATTATCTATACTCACCACTTATATCTTGTTACTAATCAAGATATTATCTTTTATTTACAAATTATAAATCAAGCTGTTGGTTGGTTTATCTATCGCTCCCTATGCTCAAAATCCCATTATTATACCTATTCAAGTTAACTTAACTTTGTAGCATGTCCATTCTCATCAAAGCGGTATCCGTATATATCTATATTGGTAATCAACTCACCAGTAGAATAAGTTAGATAATCGTATCCATCTACATTAAACCATCCAGTAACCATGGCTCCATCTGTTTCAAAGTAGTACCAGTTACCATTTATTTTTTGCCATCCTGTCTTCATTGAGCCATCACTAGGGTCTCCAAGATAATACCACTTATTATTTTTCAATAACCATCCTGATTTCATTGATCCATCATCTGAATTTCCTAGATAATACCAATAATCTCCACTCAACTTCCAATCATAAAGCATCCAACCTTCACTATCAAATAGATACCACTTTCCATTTATTTTTTCCCATCCATTCTTAGTATAACTTCCATCAGTGTGCCTATACCACCACTTATTATCCTGTATAATCCATTGTCCTGGTTTAGTAACATTACTTATTAAAACTCCATCAGTAAATGAATTTATGTCACAATCTTCACTTACCCCATTTACTCTGCCAGTTTCCGTATATTGATGCCCTACCCTATTGGTAAAGAAATTTGATGGCAAATTCCAAGGATCATTGTTATAATTGGCCTCCCAGAAAGGCATATCCTGTATAACTGATTTTGCATTAGTAAGATAACTTATAAAACTTGTATAACTATAAATGCCTAATGGAATAGACGTTAGCTGGCCAAATGCGGTAACAAATCTTATAACATAATCTGCAAGTCCGCTAAAGTTAGTTTCTACATCCATCATAGGCACTAGATCCCAATTATAGTCTTTTATCTTATTATAAAAATTCTGGGCTTGCGCTTCTGGTGTACTTGTCCCAACTAAAAAATGATATGCTCCCACTTTTAAGTTATTATTTTTGCATCCACTATAAAATTGTTCCATTTTACTATCTCTAAATGTTGCCCCTTCTGTTGCCTTTAAATAAACATATTGAACTCCATCTCCTGCAACAGCTCCGAAATCTATATTTCCATTGTTATTTGATACATCTATACCTTTTATATACCCCATAATTCATACTCCCTTTCGATTTTCATATTTATAAAGAGTAACCCAAAAGGGTTACTCTCAAATATTCAGTTACTATTGCTTCATTAACTTATTGCTTTTATTTATTTTCTTTAGAATCTGAAGCTTGGACAGTTTCTGCTTCATCATTTGTAGTTTGGTCGCTTAAACCTGGTGTACTAGTATCAACTATAATTCCTAACATTGTTAAGATTGTCAAAATAGTATTAACAATTTCTGTATAGTTATCAGGAATTATATTTAATCCTAACTGTTGTACTAATAATGCTATAGCACTGGCCATTGCAACCCAAAAAGCTTTGTTTTTTAATCTTGCTTGAAGATCAATACCTAACATACCTATCTTCACCTCTCTTCTTTTATATATACATAATATGAATTAAAACTCTTAATGGCGACTTAAAATTGAACTAACAGTACGAATTCTATTTTACAAGTGGTACTATCATTCATCACTTTAATACCTCTTAAAATATATATGTTTAAAAATATATTATAAATGCCATTTTTATAATCCATTTAAATTTTTAATCTAAGTAATACCTTAAATTTTTGTTAAAGCTATTTATTTAAAGAAGGGGCAATGTAATATAAATCTCAAATAAAAATAGAGATAATATTTTACTAAGCATAGAAATACTATCCCTACTTTCAGCCAAACTAATTCTATTGTGATTTATTTTATAATATACACTCAATGCTTGTTATCTTTGCTTTTCCCGTAAGCGGTTTATAAATCATCACTTTGGAAATACCTTGTCCATTATGTGCTGCAACCTTTGACTTACATATAAAACAATAATTTGTTCCGTTTACGCTCTGAGTAGCTAAGATTTTAGGTTCATACTCAACACCAATTAATTCACTCAATGCTGTCTTAAGCACATTTATATCATCATCTGTTATGTTATTGTGAACTTTCCATCCTCTTGATATCTTCATAGAATTCTCCTCTCATTTATATCCCCTTAAATTTTCGAAAACGATTATATAACATTCGATTTACTATAGCATATTCATATTATTCGAATTTTTTAACTAATTTCCAAAAGAAAATTTAGAAGTGCAGCAAATTTGCTTTAAAAAATAAAATATAGAAAATCAATTGTAATATGCATTGGTGATTATAGATATCCGACTTCAAATCTAGATTTATGTGATAACTTACCGAAATCATAAATATTTTGATTCCGAAAAGCTATGAAAATATCGCTGAAGGTTCTAAGCAGCAGGTTGTATCCCCTTTAGCATGCTCCAACTTTCATAAGGAAGCTCGACTCATTACATTCGCTGAGGAAGTTCGAGAACCCAAAATAAAATTTTGGACTCTCACTTCACAAGCTAAAATGGAACAACCTACAGCTAAGAACCTTTAACAGCTCATTTTCAAATGTTTTCTACACAAATATATTTATGATTTCTGGTGAAGATATGGATTTAAAGTTTTAGCCACTTTGTAAATATGTTCATCTAATAAGTCGAATTCTTAATCAGAATATCTAACTATATATCCAACTTTAAAAATGGATTTATGTGGTGATAGAACTAAATAATAAAAAGAAGTGTTCCAAATATATGAAACACTTCTCTTTAACTATTCTATTTAATTAATAAAAAACTCTCTAACGCTGTAAATTTACTTTCCTCATAACATCTTTCATAGTTTGAGCTCCATATTTATTAATAAGATCTTTAACTATTGCTCTATGAAATTCCTTTATAGTTTTTTCCTTCAATTCATTATCACAAATAGAATTGTAATCAACTTTATTATTCATATTTTTCTCTCCTTTTGACTTATATTCATAATGTGCATAATAAATAATATTTTATACATACTTTATTTAAAAATATTTCATGAACACTATGAAATACGCTTTAAAGTTAAAAGGAGAGCTTTAATAGCTATTATCTATAAGAATCTCTTTTCTAAAATATAAACTGCTTTCTATAAATCTTTTCCATTAGTAGAAATCACCTCTTTGTACCAGAAAAAGCTCTTTTTCTTACTACGCTTTAATTTACCTTTGCCTTCATTATCTTTATCAACGTAAATAAAACCATATCTTTTTTTCATTTCTCCTGTGGATGCGCTTACAAGATCTATACATCCCCATGGAGTATATCCAATAAGATCAACCCCATCAATATTAATTGCATCTCTCATAGCTTTGATATGTTCCCTTAAATAATCAATACGATAATTATCTTCCACATATCCATTTTCATCTGGAGTATCAACAGCTCCTAATCCATTTTCAACTACAAATAATGGCTTTTGATAGCGATCATACAAAGAATTTAAAGTAATTCTAAGTCCAAGAGGATCAATCTGCCACCCCCACTCACTTGCTTTTAGGTATGGATTTTTTAGCGTAGCAAATACATTCCCTTCTGTTTGTGCATTTATTTCTGGATCAGCACTAGTCAATCTTGATGCATAATAGCTGAAAGAAATAAAATCAACAGTATTATTTTTTAATAATTCTTCATCCTCAGCTTCCATTTCTAAAGTAATGTTCATTCTTTCAAACATCTTCTTTGCATAGTTTGGGTATTCCCCGCGAGACTGAACATCAATAAAGAAATAGTTTTCCCTATCCTTCTCCATAGCTTTCCATACATCTTCTGGATCGCAAGTATTTGCATAGGTATTACCAGCTGCAAGCATACAACCAATTTTAAAATCTGGATTTATCTTGTGTGCTATTTGAGTTGCCTTAGCACTTGCAACTAATTGATGATGTGCTGCTTGATACTTTATAGCTTCTTCATTTTCTCCTTCTTCAAAAACTAATCCTGCACCAATGAAAGGCAGATGTAGCAGCATATTTATTTCATTAAAAGTAAGCCAATACTTCACTTTGTCTTTATAACGTTCAAAAATCACTTCACATAATCTTTCATAATAATCTATCATTTTGCGACTTCTCCATGAACCAATTGTCTCTACAAGATGCATTGGTACATCAAAGTGAGTTATAGTAACTAAAGGCTCTATACCATATTTATGGCACTCATCAAAAACATTATCATAAAATTTTAATCCTTCCTCGTTTGGCATTTCATCGTCTCCATTTGGAAATATTCGTGCCCAAGATAAAGATAGACGGAAAGTCTTAAAACCCATTTCAGCAAATAATGCTATATCTTCTTTATAGTTATGATAAAAATCTATTGCTTCATGACTTGGATAATAGTGTTCTTCATCGCATTTCATCATTTTCATCTTTCCAAGCATCACTGGAAATCTATCTTTGCCTGCTGGAATTACATCAACTGTAGATAAACCTTTATTACCTTCTAAGTATCCGCCTTCGCACTGATTTGCTGCTGTAGCTCCGCCCCATAAAAATCCTTTTGGAAATCCCTTTATTTCTGAGTTATCATTCATATTATTGTATCCTCCATATGTTTAAAAATATTATAAAAATAAACCTTCTTTTCGCTTTTACAATAACTGTACTAGTTTTGCGATACAGTTATTGTCTGAGATACCGTAATAGGTTTCATTCCTGTTTGAGATTTAGTTTCTTTATTTAATTGCTGGTCAGAGAGCCATTCCATAAGTGTTGTTACTTTTCCATTTATTATTGCTGAACATTGGTTATTATATACGTATATCCATGACCAATGACCCATATATTCATATGGTGTTCCATCTGCTTTCTTATATAGACCTGTAGTATCAATTACATTATCAAAAAATGAAAAATGAACATTTGTATCACCGGCTTGCACTAAGCGATTATAAGTTGGAACCACATAATCAGCTGGAGGTACTGTTGTATCTGTTTTAGCTGCTGTAAACCAAATTGGCACTTTCTTAAACGCTTCAATATCTTTATCAGTAATCAATGTATCCTTTAGCGCCTCACAAGTTGGGAACGCTGCTGCAAAATAATCAGTATAATCACGTATCATAAGCATTGTCATATAGCCACCATTAGAGTCTCCACCTATATAAATTCTATTTGTGTCAATATTACTATTCTTTGAGACATAATCTTTGATTAATGACATAAGAGCTTTTTCATACTTTGAGCTTCCATCTCCAAAACCAGTAAATCCATCCATCCAAAAAGTTGGTGCCTGAGGCGCTAAAATATATGCACCATTAAAATATGCTTGCATGTCTTTTGATGCAAAATTTACAGCTTTATTCCCTGATATAGGTAAAAGCCCATCTGTTCCGCCTTCTCCAATACCGTGTAACCAAATAATTAATGGTTTTTTACTATAATCATTTTCTGGTTTATAGCTTGAATATTTTAGAGTAACGTTATCATAAGTTGCACTTCCAATTTTAAAATCATCAACAAGCTTTTTAGTTCCACCCGCAAATTTATTTATAACTAAGCCAGAAATTTTGCCTGAATCCGTAACGATATCATTCTTCTGCTTAATTGTAAAGTCACAATTAACCCAGCCATTAAGATTAGTAGTTAAATTATAGTTAATAGGCGAAGTTAAAGATACATCAGGCCCAACTTCCAAATCAAAAGTAATATAATTCCCTTTGCTTTGAATACTTCCAATATCATCAGAAACATATGCATTTTTAATCTTACAATTTCCTTCCGCTTCTCCTAATATAGGTGAATTTGCTCTATTCTCAGTCCTTAATACATGCACTTCGAATGTATCCTTAGTAATTGCTGATTGTGGTATTGTTTCACCTAAATCAACAATTATTTTTGTGATTGCAGGGCCCCAATCAAATACCTCTGTAGTAGTACGATAAGATGGTTCCTGAGTCTTATTATCATCAGCTGCAAAAGCACCAACATGAGGTGCACTTATCATAGTTACTGCCATAATAACTGACATAATGATTTTTCCATGCTTACTAATTATTTTTTTCATTTAACTCCCCCCTAATTTATCATATTTTAATATACTGGGCATTACATTTATTATAGACTAATCCCCAGTATATTTTAAATTATTCTCCAATATCTTATCTCATTACTGTTAGTAGTTCTTCTTTATAATCAATAATCTTTCTATCAGTTTCAATAACATCTAAATAACTATCTGAATTAGTAATTACTACTGGGGTTATTAAAGAATAACCTTCTTTCTCTATAGAATCAATATCAAACTCTAGTAGCACCTGTCCTGCTTTTACTGTATCTCCTTGCTTTGCTTTAGGGTAAAAGTATTTTCCTTCAAGCTGTACAGTATCCATGCCCACATGAATTAATATTTCCGCACCGTTAGCACTTGTGATTCCTAGTGCATGACCTGTTGGGAAAAATGTTGTCAAAACTCCATCTACAGGAGCAAGTATTTTACCTTCATTTGGCTCTATTGCAATACCTTTTCCGAGTGCACCTTTTGAAAATGCTTCATCTTTTACTTCTGATAAATGTTTAACTTCACCTTTTAATGGACTTACTAAGATTTCTTGTCTAACTAAAGGTTGTACTGTGTTTAAATCATTCTTACTTTTACTAGAATCCGTATTATCTTCAAGTTTTGTAAATAACATTAATATAAATCCAATTAAGAAACCTGCTATCATAGCAATTATTGAACCATAGAAGCCCCTATCCATTCCATTTGGACCAATATAACCTGGTATTCCAAAAATCCCAAGACCTCCTATCATATATACATTAGAACCCATAAATCCTAATATTGCACCACCTAGCGAACCTCCTATACAACTCAAAACAAATGGCTTCTTACGTGGTAATGTAATACCATATATAGCTGGCTCTGTAACACCAAAAATTCCTGAAATAAATGCTGGTATACATAATCCTTTTAATTTACTATTCTTTGTTTTAAGCAGAATAGCTCCAACTACACCTGTTTGAGCAAATGAAGCTGCAAATATAAGTCCAAGAATTGGATCTTGATGTAATACTGTTAAATTATTTATTGCTATAGGAATAAATCCCCAATGTAATCCAAAGATAACAAATACTTGCCAGAAAGCACCCATAAATAAACCTGCAACAACTGGACTTAAGTTATAAATTGATAGTGTTAACGCACCAAGTAATTTACCTGCCCAAGTTGCAATAGGCCCGATAACTATAAAGGTTAAAGGAACAATAACTAATAATGTGCAAAATGGAACCAAGAATGTTTTAACTACATCAGGAATTACCTTTTTAAATCCATTTTCAATTTTACCCCCTACATATGTAGCTAAAATAATTGGTATAACACTTGATGTATAACTCATTAATATAACTGGAATTCCTAAAAAAGTTATATAAACTGGTGATTCAATTATTGAACCAGCAAATAAAGTATATAAAGGCTGAGCTGGTGATGCTGTCAATCCTGCTAATGATGGATAAACTAACGCTGCACCTATTGCCATACCAATAAATTTATTCACTTTAAACTTATTAGCTGCTGTATAGCCTAAGAAAATTGGGAAGAAATTAAATAAACAATCTCCAGTTGCATTTAAAATTTGATAAGTTCCATCATTAGTGTTAAGTATATGCAACGCTATGAATAATGCATTAAATCCTTTAATCATACCTGTTGCAGCTAGTACTCCTAAAATCGGAGTAAACACACCTGATACAGTATCTATGAATTTGTTAAATGGACTCATTTTTTCTTCTAATACATCTTCTGATGCTCCAGTTTTAAAGCCACCAATGGCAACAACATCTTCAAAAACATCTGGAACATGATTGCCAATAACCACTTGATATTGCCCTCCGCTCTTTACAACTGTAACGACTCCATCCATATTTTTTAATACCTCAGTATTTGCTTTACTTTCGTCTTTCAGCTTAAAACGTAATCTAGTAATACAGTGCGTTAAGCTATTAACGTTTTCTTTACCACCGACATTTTTAATTATGTCTTTTGCTAATTGTTCATATTTCATAATAATTCTCCTTTTCATATATTAAGATTTCTTTTTTATTCTTTTTAAAATACCTAAACTATCCAAGCAACCTTTTTTAAGCTATACCCTCAACAAGGAGTACCTCGTTCACAGATTTTACTGAATATAAATTCCTAATGAATAAAAAACGAGACCAGATATGGATAGATATATCTTTTCTATCCATATTTGGTCTCGCCTGCTTTACCAGTAACAATCCAATACTTTTATTATTTTAATTTATCTTTGAGTCACACGTTGGATATGTATAGTTAAATACAGTTGCTCTTCATCAGATAATTCTTGTTCTAAATACTTCTGTATTTTAAGCATACATTCATATGCTTTTTTATATTTGGTTTTAACTTGCTTTAATAAAAAATCATCCTCTTCCTTTTCCATCTTTTCATTTTTATTTAGTCGTTGAAAAAAGAATCTTAAATGTGTAACAAACCTTTCATAGTTAAGAGATTTTTCATTAAGTGCAATGTTGTAAGTGTACTTAATTATATTTAATATATCCTGTATCATTTTTGTTTGATGAGCAATATCTTCGACTTTATTACTCGAATTATTGGTCTGCGCATTTATTAAATGAAGAGCTATGTTTCCTGCTTCATCTTCTGGTAATTTTTTATTAGTCTCACTTTGGATGAGGTCTAATGCTTTTAATCCAATTTCAAATTCTTTAGGATAAAACTTTTTAATCTCCCAGATTAATGCATTTGGACGATTTAACCCTTCATCAAATAATTTTAATGCATAACTAATATGATCAGTCAAAGTAATATATATATAATCATTTAGTTCAACACTTAGCATATTCTTGGCGTATTCAATAATATCATAACATAGTGATACATGTTCAGTAGGAATATCTTCTAATAATAATTTAAATTTCTCTGAGTCATCTTTTTGTTTTAGTATAAAAGTTTTTTCGATTAGATTTTCATCTACTTGATCTCCTACACTTTTCTTAAAGCCAACTCCACGCCCCATAATAACAATCTCTTGCTTACTTAAGTCTTTGGCTAAAATAGCATTATTATTAAATATCTTTTTTATTATCATTCCTATCCCCCAATCAAAGTTTATGATAAATTAGAATATAAAAACCCCAATTAATCAAAAGAGACTAAGCAATATCTCTTCTCATTAATTAAGGTTTCGCCTGATCTAGTCAGTAACAATCCTAATATTTTGTAATCGTTTATCCATATTTTTATAATAACTTCTTTACTATTAAATGTCAAGAATTTTGTTATTATTTTCATAAGAAAAATTATAATCAGCTGTTAAGCTTAAGATTTTTTAGCATCTATCTTTTAAGTGCATGTAAAAAATCTGCACATCCGAAATGGCAGCTATGCTGCATATAAGAACATTTTATGCAAGCGAATATATTTTCTTTTTTATTCTCTCTCAAATCATAGACTTTTAAATCAGCTTTTCATAATCTATATTCATAAATGCCCTACTATCCACAAATTTAACATGAATATAAATTTCTAGAGAAGAACAAAATCGCAGGAGACTGTGGAGCCGGAGATTTTTTCACGCATCTGCCTTTTCGAACGTATGTGAGAAAAATTTGGCAGGCGAATAAGATTTCTTTTTTATTTTTTTGATACAAAAACTAGTCAATCAACTTTTTTAAGTTATCCACGGACTTTATTAAAATATAAATTCCTAAAAAATAAAAAAGCCAGTAGAACATTTAATCTTAAATGTTCTACCAGCCTTACTTAACCGCAAATTGAGATTTACAGTTTTTTAAAGAAAACTTTTTTCTACGTTCTTAGTTCTTAATTACTTTAAACCTTGTTCGTAGCTTTCAATCATGTGTTTAACCATGAAACCGCCAACGCTTCCGTTTTGTCTTGAAGAAAGGTTTCCTTTATCTTGATTTTCATAGTCTTGTAATCCAATTTCTGAAGCAACCTCAGTTTTTAATCTGTTTAACCCTTGTTTTGCTTCTGGTATTAATGTTCTGTTTCTTCCACTATTGTTTGAAGACATATATATCTACCTCCCTTAAATTAATATAAATTTTGCTTGGCAGTAATATATTAACCATTATGATGAATTATAACCTATAAAAATATTAACAAAAGTAGCATCATAAATTATAATTAGAAAAAACTTTCAATATCTTGTACTAAAATTCATAAAAAAAGTAGCAATCTAAGATTACTACTTTTTTATGCATTATAAATTATACAGCCTTGTCTGAATTTTCTTGATTGCTTTCATTTTGGAGTGTACTGTGTTTTCTTCCGTAAACAAAATATACTACCAATCCTATAACAAGCCATACTAAAAATCCAATCCAAGTTATTAATTTTAATCCGCATAATAAAACTATACAGCATATTATTGATATTAATGGAGTAAATGGTACTCCTGGAGTTTTAAAGATTCTTTTAAAATCTGGCATAGTTTTTCTAAGCACTATAACTGCAAGAGATACAGAAATGAAACTTAATAATGTTCCTGTACTTAAAAATTCTACAATAATATCTAATGGTAAAAATCCTGCTATTATTGCTGCTATAGTTCCAGTTATTATAGTTGAAATGTGTGGAGTTTTATGTGTTGGATGTACTTTTGAAAATAACTTTGGTAAAAGTCCATCTCTTGACATAACCATGAATACTCTAACTTGGCCATAAAGTACAACCATCATAGTAGAAACCATTCCAAGTATAGCTCCAGTTCCAACTAACGCTGCTCCCCAGTTTATACCAACTCTAGCTAGGGCTCCAGGCACTGCATTTTCTGAAATTATTTCATTATAAGGTACCATTCCAGTAAGAACAACTGCAACGGAAACATAAAGCAAAGTAACTGCTATTAAACAAATTATAAGTCCAAGTGGTATATCCTTTTTAGGATTTTCAGCTTCTTCTGCTGCTGTAGATATTGCATCAAATCCTATAAATGAGAAGAAGATAGTAGCTGTTGCTGCAAAAATCCCCTTAAATCCAAATGGTACAAAAGGTTGATAGTTAGATGGATTTATGTGTGATACTCCAAGAACTATAAATATAAGAATTATAGCTATTTTTATTCCAACAATTAAATTGTTAACTCTAGCGCTCTCCTTCATACCATAATATAATATGTAGGTTATCACTGCAATTATTAATACTGCTGGTAGATCAACTATTCCACCTTTACTTGGTGACGTTATCAAAGCTTGTGGAAGTGTTACACCTACTGATTTTAATATTCCAATAAAGGTTCCTGACCAACCTGATGCAACCGCACTACATGCAACTAAATATTCTGCAGTAAGGCACCATCCAATTATCATAGCTACTATTTCACCAAATACTATGTATGAATAAGAATATGTACTTCCCGCAACTGGAAACATAGTTGAAAGTTCACAATAACACAATGCACAAAGTCCAGCTACTATACCTGCTAAAATAAATGAAATAATTACAGCTGGTCCAGCCAAATGTGCGCCTGTTCCTGTCGCAACAAAAATACCTACCCCTACTACTGCTCCAATACCAAAGGCAGCTATGTCTTTGGCTTTAAGATTTTTCTTTAAAGCTGTCTTTTGTGCCCCTTCCAACATTTTATCTAACGATTTTTTCTTAAAAATATTCATATAGGTCCTCCTATTTACTTAATCCATTCGTCAAAAATCTCTTAATAACTATATACCTCTATATAACATATTAAATATTTATCTAGAAATTTTAAAAGTACAACAAACCAATTAATATATTATCATATTTTTATAATATTAGGCAAGACATTAACACATTAATAATTTATATATTTTTTAATTTTTCTCTTAAAAAAACAATACTTTTTAACATAATATTATGCAAAGTCCTAATATAAGGAAGAAATTCATAAATTAACGACGAAAATCCAACAAAAAATTGCTGCATTATTTTTAATCTATGTTTCTAAATAAATTTAAATCTATAATATCCATCATTATTTTAAGCAAATATAAGAATAATATTAGTAATAAATGAAGAAATTTATTAAAAAATGCCGAACTTATATCTCTTATCACTACTATAAAACGATAAGAGACATAAGCTCGGCACTCTATAATAAGGCTGTTATAAATTTTTATTGACCTATAAGATACGCCATCAATTCTTCCCTTGTAAATCTTTTAGGTTCTTTAAATTGATTTAAAGTTAATGCTCTATAATAAACTTCAGCTACTTTTTCAACATATCTTCCTTTAGATAGTACATCTTCTATATCTTTACTAACAACAATTACACCATTACTTTCTAATAAGCAAGCATCACTTGTGCTTAATCTTTCTAACAAATCTTTTGCTGGATCATTAGTTTTTGCTTTTTCATAATTCGCTAAATATATATAACCGCCATAATTTGCAGCATCATAAGTTACTGGGGGAATTACTTTATTAGCTACCGCAAAAGTAGTCGCATAAACTGGGTGAATATGCATAAAAGCTTTTATATCTTTTCGAGCCTTATATATATCAAGATGCATTTGCATATCACTATTTGGTTCAACTCCGTCCATTGTTTCAACTTTATTTCCATTTAGGTCTACAACACAAACATGCTCCTGGCGTAAATCTTCTATTTTAATTTTTGAAGGTGTTATAATTACATAACCAGAACTTTCGTCTTTAATACTAAAACTTCCGATTTTTTCTATGCATAAGTTATATTTTTCTGCATCTTTTACAATTTTTATAAGTTTAATTTTTAAATTTTCTAACATACTTACACTCTCCTTCACCATAACGCTCACTTAATTTAATCCCATTACTTTATCTTCAAATATTCTAGCATCCATCAATTTAAGATCTTTATCTACTATTGGCGCAAAATCCATTGCAGCTAATATATCTTTTTCAAGATCTACTCCAGGTGCAATTTCAGTCAAATGTAATCCATCATCTTTTAACTCAAATACAGCTCTTTCTGTTATATACATAACAGGTTGTTTTAACTTCATTGCACGGTTTCCACTAAAAGTAATCTGCTGAACAGAGTCTACAAATTTTTTATTTGATCCATCATTTATAATTTTTAATTTTCCATCTTCTATTTTTATGTCCAATCCTTTAGCTGTAAAAGTTCCACAGAAAACTACTTTCTTCGAGCTTTGAGTAATGTTAATAAATCCACCACAGCCTGGGACCTTTGGTCCAAATTTACTAACATTTATATTTCCGTGCTTGTCTACTTCTGCAAGACCTAAAAATGCTATATCCAATCCGCCTCCATCATAAAAATCAAATTGTGTTGGTTGATCATACATACATTCTGGGTTTATTGATGCTCCAAATTTATTGCCGCCTTGAGGAATTCCGCCTATAGCTCCTGGTTCTACAGTTAATGTAAAGTAATCACATATTCCTTCTTCATTAGCAACATTTGAAATTGCTTCTGGCATTCCAATTCCGATATTTACAACTTGTCCTTTTACTAATTCCATTGCAGCTCTTCTGCCAATAATTTTTCTTTCATCTAATTTTAGCGGTGCTAATCCATCGACTACCATATTTGCCTCTCCAGTTAATGAAGGGTCATAATTGTATCCTAATATTTGAGCTTGATCTTCTTTATCTTCTGCCTCAACTATATAGTCAACATATATTCTAGGTATCTTCACAGCTCTTGGATCCAATGTTCCAAATTTAACAATTTTCTCAACCTGAACTACTACAGTTCCTCCACAATTTTTAACAGCTTGAGCTATACATGCAGCCTCAGAATAAGTAGCTTCGTGGTCCATTGTAATATTTCCTTTTTCATCTGCATATGTTCCTCTAATAAAAGCAATATCTATCTTTGGACATTTATATATTAAATTTTCTTCACCTAATATATCTATTACTTGTACTATATCATCCTTAGTTATTGAATTTGCTTTTCCTCCCTCTACTCTAGGATCTACAAAAGTATTTAATCCAACTTTAGTTATAGTGCCAGTCTTATTACTTGCTTTATCTCTAAACATATGACACATAACTCCTTGCGGTAAATTATATGCATATGTTTTATTATCTCTAATTAATGCGCCTATCTTAGGTGCTAAGCCAAAGTGTCCTCCTATAACTCTACCTGTTAGCCCTTCATGTGCTAAGTGATTTAATCCTTTACTTCCTCTATCACCTGATGCTGCCGCAAACATTAATGTTAGATTTCTTGGGCTATTTTCTTCTAAAAATCTTTCTTCCAAACTTTTGATTAATGATTCTGGAACTCCTAGTAATGCGAAACCTGATGTTGCCAAAACGTTATTGTCTTTTACCAAATCTGCTGCCTCTTTAGAATTAATTATTTTTACCATAAATATCATCTCCTGAAAAATATAATAGCCTTTGTTATTTTTTTATCAATTCCTCTTACCTTTATTTTAATAGCTTGTCTATTTTTTGTCAATCTAATTTTCTGACAATTCAGAATTATTTTTTAATACATTATTATTCAAAAATCTATTTTTTATTGTTAATGTATTGATATCGCTAACATTTCTCTATTTTTCCCATATTTCTCAATAAAATTAAAAGTATAAAATTAAATCAAAATATTTATTATCTAATTATACTTATATTTTATGAAAGCAACCACATATTGGTTATTACATATTGATATTTTTTTAACTATTTTTCAATTTATTATTGATTACCAAATAACAACATTATATTTCACATATCGATTTAGCATATATGTTGCAATTCACAATGCACAATTCACAATTATAGCTAGAATTTTTTCAATATATATTCTCTACTAGGACCATATAACATTTAAATTTCCCCTCTTTAATACAGCAATAACTCCTTTGATTGTCTTAAAATCAAAGGAGTTATTACTTTGTTATAAAATATAAAACTTATATTGTTTTCTCTTTTGTTACAATTATGATTTATAATCAGCAATATATGTTATATATTAAGTTGCTCTATTATTCATATTTTCTCTATATGGCTCTAAATGAACAATTACATCAGCATTATTATTAAATTCCTTTCTTAACGCATCTTGAATTTCATGAGTTAACTTATGAGACTCTTCAAGACTCATCTTTGAATCTGCTAAAACATGCATATCTATATGCATATCTTCAATAGTTCCACGACTTCTTATTTTATGAACACCTTTTACACTTTTCTGGGACATTGTAATTTTTTTTATTGTCTCAGCTTCTACTGCAATACTATCAACTAAAATATCGCTAGCAGCTCTGAATATTTCATAGGCAGAATGAAATATAAAGATAGCAACTACAACAGAAGCAAAACTATCTATAAGTGGCGATACCCCCAATTTTATTGCGCTAATAGCTATAATTACACCGATGGTTACAAATACATCACTTTTTGTATGCATTGAATCAGAAATTAGAATTGTACTCTTTAACTCTAACCCCCTCTTATATTCATACTTCGTAATAAATATATTAATGCATAGTGTAACAAGCATTACAATTAGACTGACCGTTGTAATTTCTGGTCTAACTGGATGCATAAATTTATTAATTCCATCGATTATAATCTTTCCACCTATAAAAACTAACATTCCAACAATAAATAATCCTGTAAGTGTTTCATACTTCTTATACCCATAAGGATGCCCCTCGTCAATAGGCTTGGCTGCTATTCCTACCCCAATAAGTCCAATGATATTAGATGATCCATCTGTTATTGAATGAAATCCATCCGCCACTATACTTGAACTATTTGCAAAAGTACCAATTACTATTTTTATAAAAGCTATTATTATATTTGCAAACATAATAATCCAAAGCACTCTTTTTATTTCTTTAAAATTGTTTTTCTCCAAAATTACACCTACTTTTAATTAATAAAATTTAAGTAACTATAATAAATTTGTTGATAAATTCAACTCTAGATGACTAATACATTATTTTTTCTTTATATTACTTCTAAAAAATCTTATTCTACATCCTACTTCATCAATTATTTTAATAATAGTTTGCTTATTAATTATCAATTGGTAATATATTTTATACTTCTATAGTATGTTATTGTTCCATATATGTTAATATATCTAGAAATATATCAAGTACTTATTATTATCAGTTGAAAATAAATTCTAATTGATAGCTCATATAGTTCATAACCTACTAGTTCAAATATTATATAAAAAGAAATACAAACAACAAAAAGGACTCAGAATCACATTTTCCGAATCCTTTATTTCAAATTAATATATTGCAAAAATAATTTTTCATCTTAGTTCTAAAAATATTACAAGAATTTTAACCGTAATTATGAATTGTGAAATGTGCATTGTGAATTTCAATATATATAACCATTTTCGAAAATCTTTATTTCTAATATATCCAATAACCTCCACACATACCAGCCTGTACAAAAATATAAAATTATTTTAAAAATCTATTGCAAATAGAGTATTAGTATTAATTCAAAAAAGCATTTTATTAAATATTTTATAGAACTATATTTATGTAATTTGCTATATTTTTTATACTTTATCAGGTAATTCACTTCTAATTTTCTCTAAGTGTTTTGGATAATCCTGAATTACGATATCAGCCTTTATTCCAATCTTCTCTAATGCCCCCAATGAAGATTGTACTTTATCCCAGAATTCTTCTACTGCTCTATTTACATGATTTTTCACCACTGCAGTCTCAAACTCATTATTTTCCTTTTCAACTTTTCTCAACTGATTCATTAAAGTTATTTCATCAGAATCTATATTTTTTAATTCTACACATAATGTATTTTTTAACCCAAGTATACAAAAATCTTCACTTAATCCATCTTCGCCTTTATTAGAAACATATGAAATCTCTTTAATAATTTTTCTTCCAGTATATCCGCTCGAGTCTTCATATTCTTGAAATACAAGAATGTCTCTAACACTAAAATCCCTATTGTATTTTACTAATTCAAAAGTTTTACTTCCATCTCTTATCACTTTATAGTTATTAGGCGTTATTTTTAGCTCATGTATCATTTAAATCATCTTCTTTCTATAGTGTATTATATTTTAAAATTTTCGACTTAAATAAATTGAGTATTTGCTCCATATAACTATTGTTTCAAAAAATACTTCTACTATTCTTAATAAAAGTTTTTAAATTATGTAATCTCCAATTAGCATATAAAGTATATAATTCATTACTTAACTTTTTCGATAAATTTATCTATTAATTTTCTTGCCAAAGTAAACTTTTTAGGTATATTAGGGAAGTTTTCTTTTGAGAACCACTGTGCATCAACTATTTCTTTTCCATCGACCTTTATTTCTCCTGATTCATACTCTGCAAAAAATCCAACCATTAATGAATTAGGGAATGACCAAGGAGAGCTTTTATAATATTTAATATTCTTAACATTTATTCCAACTTCTTCAAAAACTTCTCTTTTAACTGTACTCTCTAAATCTTCTCCAGCCTCTACAAATCCTGCAATCAAACTATACATATCATTTTTAAATCCTCCATTATGAGCAAGAAGAATTTTATCTCCTTTTATAACAGCAACTATTATAGCAGGACATATTACAGGATACATTACATTATTGCAGCTCGGACAAACTTTGGCCATTTCATCAATTTTATCTTCTGTTCTAGATCCACATTTTCCACAAAATCTATGTGTTCTATCCCAATTTAATATTTGGTTAGCCCTTCCTGCTACTAAAAATAATTCTTCTTCTAATAGCGGTCCAATTTCATATAATGATATTAACTCAAAATTATTTTCCAATTTAATTTCTGAAGAAACTTCTATTGCAAAGCAAAACTTATCTTCAATTTTTCCAAGAAGGAACTCTTTTTCATATTTAGCTCCTAATTTCATAATTTCATCAAAAACAGGAATGCTTAATACGTCTCCATTTCTCTTAACTAATAAACTTCCCTTGAATATTAAAAAACATAAGTCTTCTGGTGTACTTTTTTTCACTATATTAGATAATATATTAAAATTATTTTCCATCTTAAATTAATTCCTTTCAAAACACTTTACCATTTAAAGCTAATATCTAATGTAAAGTTATAATAAATAATCTTTATTATAACATTTAATTTAAATTAAGGTAAGCATATACATTTAATTTAAGTGAACTAAAAATAACTTATGTATTGAATAATTCAATGAAATTTGCCTTATTAAACATACAAAGAGGAGCATTTTGTATAACCCCTCTTAATAAACAAACTATTATTTTATATAATAATCCTTGGCTTGATATTAGTGTTTTTTACAGCAGTGATGTTTGTGATGAGATTTACGACATTTGAAGCAGCATTTATTCTTTTTCATATACTCTATGAGTTCACGTTTTGCTCTTTCATAACCATCTCTACAGCCTTTTTTATAACCTTCATACTTTCCTTTTTCAAAACCTTCTTTGAAAACTTTTTCCATCATCTTTGGGATATAATCTTCATCTTTATCAAAGTCGCACTCTTCTTTTCCGCCTAAATCCCAATCTTCTTTTTCTGCGAATTCATACTCTTCTTTTTTGCCATATTCACAATATTCTTTTTTGTCATATCCATAGTCTTCTTTTTTATCATATCCATAATCTTCTTTTTTATCATATTCATAATCGTCTTTTTCTTCAAATTCGCATTCTTCTTTTCCAAAGAAATCAAACTCATCCTCTAGGTCATCAAAATCAAAGTCAAGCTCATTTTCAAAATAATAACTGTATTCTTCTTTATTATCTTTGTAATCCATTTTTTTCTCTCCTTTGTAATTTCCATAAAATTGTTTGATTTATAGAAGCTCTATTTATATAGCTTTTAATTTATCTACTATGCTATTAAAAATCTGATAACATTTTTTTACTAGAACTTTGTTAAAATTAACAATCACTTAGTATTATATTATGCTGATTTATAATATTTGCTATTAATTACTAAAGAAATATTCCAACTCATCTCAACTTTAACCTGAATAATAAAACTATAAAAGTTATTTGAAAAACGTATATTTTTCTGTACTTTGTTAATAATATTATTGAAAACATAATAACCCGACCTAAATTTAAAATAGAGATAGTATTTTAGAATTCACTAATACTATCTCTATTTTTTATTTTAAATTTATTTATAGTAACTATAATATGTGTTGCGATTAAATTTCCGCATGGTTCGCTTTAATTGAGTTCTTAGCTTACTATGATTTTGGATGCGAATTTATCATTACAGCATGTATATTTAATATGTAAAATTTTTATATAATAATCTCAAAAGATATGTATATTTATTTACTACCCTGTCAATAATTCTAAAGGAAAGCATTATTACTCAACCACACTTAAAAATAGAGATAGTATTTTTTAATTAATAATACTATCTCTATTATATTCCTCTAAATTAACTTCTAATTATACCTTTCCAACAATTCCTTAAACACCTTATTGTGCTCTATGTCTTTGCTTAGAGATTGAATAACTCTTATAATCTGCTGTTCATTTATCTTTTCTTTGGAATTCATAGCAATTCCTATTATATAAGCTTTTATTATTTTATAAGTATTAATAAGAACTTTAATACTTTCCAAAAACTCTTCTCCTTTATTAAAAGGAATCAAGTCTTTAAAAATCTGATTTACTAAGTAATTTTCTAGAATGTATGAATAGTCATCTATCTCATTAAAATATCTAGGATTTTCTTCTAGATACGTGCATAAATCACTTTTATTAAAAATCCCATCTTTATATTCATTAACACATTGCTTAAGCCTGATCCCTCTTATATTTTCAAACAGATCAGCCTCAGCAATATCTATATAAAAATCATTATTTTCTTTGAAATTCATTCCTTTTAACGACTCATAATCTATGTACTCATTATTAAAATCATCTAATAACTTCTCTATTCCATCAAAATCATTTAGTTTATATAGACTCTGAATTTTTCCATAAAAACTCTTAAGAATATTTAACCGTTCCTCTATTGAATATTCTCTCGATTGAATAATATTTATAGATATTACTCTTATATCCCAAAAATATTGAAAAAGACTTTCCGTCCCTTCAAAGGCTTCACTATCTATAATTCTTCTTATCTCAATACCATTCTCATTTATTTCTTCTTCGCTCTCTATAAACTCCATTTTATCTTTATTTAAGAACGCTTTTGTACATATTTCTATGCAAGAAGGTAATCCACTCTTTTCATAAATATTATCAACAATATTAAATACTCTAGGATAACTTTTGCAAGTTATACAAAGATTTTTTTCTCCAAAACCACCATGTATATCACAAAGCATATTACAATTTAAAAAAGGACATCTATTACCATCTTTTAGTGCCATGAAACCATTATTAAAAAAATCGTGTTCAGCTTCATTCACAAAAAACTTTCCTTCCAATAATTCTTTAAATTCACCAGTACTATTAGTGTAATTATTATAAGTATCCTCATCTATATTTATATCCCATCCCGCACAACAAGTATCAATGCAACTTGAGTTTATGCATTTAAAGTCTTCCATATATTTGGGTAAAAAAACGTTTATTTTCATTTACTAGCTCCAATCTTCTTACGTCCTTAAGAGTCATTTATCATATTCTAATATAGACTTATTTATATATTTCACTTTATTTAGAGATATAATTTCAATAAGTTTATATAATGTTATTATTACTATTTCAATTTCATTATATCATACTTAATCTCGCAAATATGTACATCATAGATGAAATACTGTACTAAAATATATAAGACGAAATTTAAATCACACTCTATTATGCATAAAGTGTGATAATCAAACATCTATAATATATATTTTAGAAGTTATTTAATGGTAAGCTTCTTTTATTGGTGTTTAAATCTAGCAATCTTTATCTTTAGGAACGTTTGTAGGATCTTCAACTAAAGTAGTAAAATAATAATCATGATAATGTCCATCTGCACAAGCTGTTTTACCCTTTACTAAATGAATATGCTTTCCGTCTGGAAGATAAATAGCTGGACCTGTTGTATCACAAAGATCATGGTAGTGATCACAAAAAGTATCTGTACGTCCTTCTATTTTATGAACGTGTGAATTACCACATTCTATTGCAGGACCAGTCATGCCGGCAATCCGATGATTATGTCTCACACATTCATCATCTTTTGCATAATCTGTACTTGATAAATATTCATGATTATGATTCTTTATTCTATAGCTAATATCTACATAGTTACAGTTATCCTCATTTTTATCATTTTGGTTATTTTTGTAACCACAGCTGCATCTCCCGTTATTATTACAATTGTATCTCACCGTAAGCTCCTCCTCCGTTATTAAAATATATATAATATTTTATGTTTGCTCACATATTTGTGTGATTACTTAGTAACGTACCATATTTTTATTGCTTTCCTATAGTAAATCCATCATTTCAAGTAGATTTAATTTCTATAAAGTTTTATATAAGTTAGTCAGCACCATTTTTTAACACTGGATCATTAAAATTAAAATTTCCATATAAAAAATCTTTTTAAATAATCGCAAATACATCATAATATTCTAATTCTTAAAATTAAATCGAAATAAAAAAGGTGGCATTGTCCATGACAATGCCACCTTTATAAAATGAAGAATCTTTTATCAAATCACTTTTATAATATCACAATATCTTAAATTAGTAACTATTTTTCATAACATAAATTTTGACAAAATGTGTCACAACTCTTTCAAAAAATGTAATATAAATTAAGACTAATAAAATAAAGATGCAGTCAAATAGTGACTGCATCCAATGGTTAAACTTGAGAGAGAGTTATTTAGGATTTGAATATATTGTGTATTTATATAATAGCATATTATTTTTAAATAGTCCATATTAATTAATAACTTTTATTGATTAATCTTCTTGAAATTCAAAAAAATAGAGGTAAATTAAATCATACAATTTAATTTACCTCTAATAATAAATATTATTGAGCTTGTAAAAATTCCTCATAGCTCTCTATTCTATCCTCTCTATTATTCTTCTTTAGCCAGTTATTATAAGTTAAAATAGTCTCTTCTAACTTGTTTATTTTTATCACTTTTCCATTCTTTTTCTTTTTTTCAGCGTATATATTGATTTTCATTAAGTTACCCATAATAACTCCCCTTCCTTAAATATTATTTATTACTTTTTCTCTTCAAATATATATTACCACATTATTATAAAATATTCCATACTATTTAATAATAATTATTTGTTATTTTTAAAATTATATTATATTCACTTTTTATCTAGTTCAAAAATTAATAAATAAAATACTTTAGAATTATATCTGTATATAATTACATAGGTCTCATAAAAATTAAAATAAATTTATTCTATGCCTTCAATCCTTAATAATTGAGGATTGTTATTAGAAACTCTAACATGTACTTTTGCTATCTTCATTCTCAAACTTTTTATTATTACCTTTACTTTGCATATAAAGTAATAGTCCTCGACACCATTAGTAATTACTGTGATAGGATCAAATTTGAATCCATTTATGCCATCTAACGCATCATTTAGCATTACTTTTTCTTCTATAGAAATTTCACTTCTGATTTCCATTTTTCTATTTTCTTTTAACATATAAACAAACACCTTCTCCTGTAACTATATTATTACCGGTTTTTGTCAGTTATTAATCAATTATATAAAGCTTTTCTTAATATAATATTACAAAAAAATAAAGATTCTGCTTTATTAAAAACAAAAGAGACAGATTAAACTTAAAATCTAATCTACCTCTTAGTAATTATCGAGCTCGTAAAAATTCTTCATAATTTTCAATTTTATCCTCTCTGTGCGTTACTTTTAACCAATAGTTATATTTTAAGATATTTTCTTCTAAAACTCTTAGTTTAATTTTACTATTATTATTCTTCTTAATCTCCGAATACATAATTATCTTAATTATATTGCCCATATTTACCACCTCCTTCTATATCTATAATACAATTTAAGTATATAAATTTGGGTACTAAAATTTTAGGGTATGAAGTATTTTCTCATATCCTAAAATAATTAATTTTCTATAATATATCTTATAATATTTCTTCAATAGTTAGTAAATTTATGCTTCCATCATTTTTAGTTTTAATATATATTTTGGCCATCTTCATTTGCCTATTATTCGCTTTTACTTTACATATAAAATAATAATCGCCTTTATGATTTATTATCACAAATACAGGAACAAATTCCCATCCAACTATTCCATTTAATGCTTTTCTTAATATTCTCTTATCCTTTGCTGTAATTGTATTCCTAATCTCTAAATCATTTGCTAGCATGCCATATACCCTCTCTCATAAAATACGCTTATCGATATTTATATTTGTCATGAATTAAGTTAATTCCTTACGCAAACATTTTTAATAAAACGTACAATTTTTTATCTGTGTCTTTTCCGATCTAGAAGCATCGTATATTTAATGATGGAATTCCAAAAATAAAATTAATTGTAGAGTAACCAAAATTTTTATCAAGAGAATATTAAATTATGATTCCTATATCAATTGTATATACAATAAAATTTATTATTCTACTCTACATAATATGAAGAAGCTTTAATATATGTCACTAACAATAGGCCATAATCATAAGTATTCTTCATTCATCATTTTTTCTTTCAAATTTTAATAAAAAAATCGCAGGCGACTGTGTTTAAGTTCCGTATTGTGCTTCGCACTCTTTTCATATGTGTAGATTTTTTCACGCATCTGCCTTTTCGAACGCATGTGAGAAAAATCTGCATATCAGAAATGGCAGCTATGCACCTATAAAAAGAGTAGCTATGCTACAATACTGAACTATTCTGCATATAAGAACATT
>NZ_JBJIAB010000040.1:0-51156 GCF_045310795.1 Candidatus Clostridium helianthi | reverse complement strand
TCTTAACATACCGAAGAGTCTAAAGCTAGATCCCATCTAGCTTTAGACTCTTCGAAATTCTATAATTTCCTATACAACAAAAAAGACTCTATAGTTAGAACACTTTCTAACTATAGAGTCTCACTAAGCATTGTTTTGCTTTCAAAGCCGGGATCTCTCCGTAATGACGACTTTGAATCCTGTTATAATTAACAGGCAGTTACTCCCCCTATAAATGAGATTATCACTGTCTTTTTATTATTCTTATTAACAATAATACTATTAAATAAAAAACTTGTCAATATTATAAAAATCTTAACATGATAAACTTTTATTGATTTATTCTTACATAATTGTTATATTATTTTAAGCAAGTTTTTTAATTGCTTTTTAAAGTTATTATAATTTACACAAAAAAAAACAAAACTTATATTGATATTGTTTTTACATAAAATTTCGAATATATTAAAAAAATATATTCGATTTAAATACAAATTTATCTGAAAGGAGCTACAAAAATGTCTACTAGAAAACATTTATTTAAGTTTTTATTAATTACATTTATAGCCGCTATATTTAATTTAGCTATATGGTATTACATGGGTTCTGAAAGGGCTTTAGAATTTCTCGGAGGATATATTATTGAATTAAGTCTTAGTGTAGATAATCTTTTTCTCTTTTTATTAATTTTCTCAAGCTTTGGAATTACTGCTAAACATCAAAAAAGAATTTTAACTTATGGAATTTTTGGTGCGATTATTCTAAGATTTATATTTGTTTTATTAGGAATTGCAATTATTAATGCATTTAAATGGATTATATATATATTTGGTATACTTCTTATTATAAGTGGTATAAAAATGATGATTAATAAAGAAGATGATGTATCATTTGAGAATAGTAAATTAATTAAACTTCTAAAAAAAATGATACCTGTAACTAAAGAGCTTCATGACGAAAAGTTTTTTGTGAAAATAAACAATGTTCTTCATGCAACACCATTATTTGCAATATTGTTTTTAATTGAAGGATCAGATTTACTATTTGCTATTGATTCAATTCCTGCAATATTTGCAATAACAACTAATGTTTTCATTGTATACACATCAAATATTTTTGCAATATTAGGTCTTAGAAATTTATATTTTCTTTTAGAAAAACTACATAGTACCTTCGAATATGTTAAATATGGAGTAGCCTTAATACTTATATTTACTGGTATAAAACTCGGAATATCATTTAAGTATCATATATCTATAGGGATTTCTATTTCTGTTATTATACTAATTCTTGTAATAAGTGTAATTGCCTCTATAATAATCAGCAGAAAAGGTAAAAAATGAATTATTAAATAATATCATATAAAACAAAAAATAAGACACATGAAAAAAATAACAAGACCCAAATGCCATGATTATTTTTCATTAGGCAAAGAAGTAGATTGCCTTCATAGCGGCTCTATTAGGACAAACGAATGACGTAGCATAATTGGAAATAGGCTTAGCATATGGACTTGTTTTTTTATTAGGTGGTTCTCTACTAATGAATATAGTTCAAAATTCCAATAGTAAAATAAATATGGCACTATTAAATTTACATATAATTAATAATGCTGTATAATTCACTCTAGAATAATACAGCACTTTCATTTCTTGCTTTAATTTATTTACATTTTCTAATAGTTCAAATATATTAACATAAGAAGTACCACTATAAACTCTTGCAACTCTTTTGGCCATTAGCTCCGCTTGTTCTTTAATTTCTGTGCAATAAAATCCCTTGGTCAAAATCTTTATAAATCCTGCATTTGCTTAAATCAATCTCCCTAATAATTATATTTTATCCATGATATGATATCAGGTTAACTCCCAAAAATTATTCCTTGCAGTCATAATCATATATTCTACTTCATCATTGCTAGATAGTGTATGCCATATTTCATAGTTTTCCAAAATAAAATTAATAAACTTATATATATTTAACTAATCAAAAGATTCATTATATGTTAACTTTTCTCGTAATTTGATATACTACTTTATTTCTAGTGCTTTATTAAATTTGCACCTAATTCAAATGCTTTTTGACAATCTAAAGGAAATTGAATTTTTCTATGTGCTGCTTTTTCTTCTTCGGAGAAGGATTCAACTTTATATTTTGAGTAATCATCAAATTGATAAGTATTATTTGAATACATAACTAATGGTTTTGTGAATATATGTCCAATATTAGATTCCATGCGCTCAAAAGTTTTTAAATAACCAATTTGCTTCATCACCTCTTCTTTAACATTCATTGTATAAATAAATGCTGTTGGCATCCTCTTTGGCGCTAGTGAAGTACCATTATTGTCATACACAAGATAAGGAAATAATAGTCTTTCTAAAAATGATAGGAATTTACCTGTTACATTACTAAAATATACTGGAGAACTAAAAATAAGTCCATCAGCTTGAGATACTTTTTCTAAAACTTCTTGAAGATCGTCTTTTACTGCACATTTTCCATAACTGTTACTTCCAAGTCTTTTACAAGCAAAGCAACTTATACATCCAGTATAATTTAAATCATATAAATTAATTATTTCAGTTTCAATTTCTTTATCTTTTGCAGATTCTTTTACTCCCTCTAAAGCTTTTTGAAGCAATGTAGCTGTATTTTTATTTTTTCTTGGACTTCCGTTAATACCATAAATTTTCATAGTAACACTCCTCTTTCTGTATATTCTCCTATAATGTTTTTGTTATAATTAATATAGCATAGGAGAAAAGATATACAAGAATGCAGTTTTTTCTGTGCCAGTATAAAAAGTATACTATTGAATTTGAAGGAGTTGTGATTATGAGTGATTATATGAATTATAATAAAGAATTCCCTGCTGATAATGTATATGAAAGAAAATGTCCTGTTATATATGCACTCGATATTTTAGGCCAGAAATGGAAATTACCTATCTTATGGTGTCTATCCAACAAAGATTTTACTAGATATAGTGAATTAAAACGAAAAGTTAAAGGTATTACTAATATGATGCTTACAAAGTCTTTAAAAGAATTAGAAGAACATAAGCTAATTGTTAGAACCCAATATGAAACCATTCCTCCGAAGGTTGAATATTCTTTGACAGAAAGAGGTAAAGCCTTACTTCCAACATTTAAGGAATTATACATATGGGGTGAAGAGCAACTTAAACTTGATACGTCAAAATCAAATTATGAATAATATAAAATAATGTATGATATATAAATTTACGTAAAAATAAATCTATATATTATCTTTATTATTATAAATTTATATTTCATATCTTTTAAATGCTTCTCATTTACTTTAATACATAATGTAAGAATATTGAAAACTAACATGAAACTATTTATGGCTAGTTATAATATCTTTAATGATTATTATTAAGTATTTAAAGCATAGAATATCAATGAAATTATTCCACAAACTATAACGCTAGTAATAATCCTAGTGAGTAGATACCCTTTCATTAATTGACTTAAATCACCTATTAATGGACTATTTACCAAACCTGCGAAGTTAGCCATTGAATTTTTTATATTCGTCAATTTTGCGTTTATCTTTTTATCCACGAAATTCCTCCCTAGTATTAATTAATCATTGACAATAATTTACTATTACGAATCAATTATAACATATTTTGTAAACATCCCATTGTTCAATTTTCATTTAACCAATGAACTACCGAACTATCTTACTTTTCTGCAAGAATTATCGTGGTATTTTCAATTCTTTAATTCACCTTTACAGTCTTCTAATATTATTTAAAAAAACTTTTGATAGTTTCACATACAAAATCAACTTCTGCTTCTGTTATTTGAGGATATATTGGAAGTGCAAGTATTCTCTCACATATACTTTCAGCAACCGGAAAATCTCCTTTTTTATAACCTAAATAACTGAAACACCTTTGAAGATGTAATGGTATAGGATAATAAATACTAAATTGAATCTGATTTTTCTTTAAGTATTCTCCAAGTTCATCTCTCTTTTCTGTTAATATATTAAATACATAATACACAGGATTTTGCTCGCCTTTCAAAGTGGCAAATTTTAATTCCTGACAATCTTTTAACCTATCTAAATACCAATTAGCAACAATTTCTCTCTTTTTAATACTTTCTTTTATGTATTTCATTTTCACTTGAAGAATAGCTGCCTGTATAGTATCTAATCTTGAATTGTATCCAATATGCTCATAGTGATATTTTTTTGATGCTCCGTGAACTCTATACATTCTAGCTAATCTAGCTAATTCATCATTATTTGTTACTATCATTCCTCCATCCCCAAAACCACCAAGAGTCTTGGTTGGAAAGAATGAGAAAATCCCAAAATCTCCAATAGTGCCTGAATGTTTATATTCAGACCCATTTCCTTTCCATCTCATTCCAAATCCCTCAGCAGCATCTTCAAGTACTCTCAAATTATGTTTACCTGCTATGTCCATTATTTTATCCATATCAGCCATTTGTGAAAAAAGATGAATTGGAACTATACCAACAGTATTTTTAGTAACTTTTTCTTCTATTTTATTTGCATCAATATTAAAAGTCTCCTCATCAACATCTACAAAAACTGGTTTTCCCCCTCTTCTTGTTATACATGAAGTAGATGCAAGAAATGTAAATGGAGATGTGATGACTTCTTTTCCGCTTTCAAACCCTAAAATATCCGAAGTTAAAATTAGCGCATCAGTTCCAGATGCAACAGCAATCGCATGTTTAGCTCCAGTAAACTCCTCAATAGATTTTTCAAAATCAGTCACCTCTTTTCCAAGGGTTGAAATTCCTTCTTGCATAACGCTAATAACAGCATTATCAAACTCTTGTTTATGTTCTTCATATTCTCTTTTAGATGTATAAAAATCAACTTTCAATTTATGTTCCTCCTTTTGTTTTTTCCATATTTTTCATGAATTGCTACTACAAATCTATATATTGCGCAAATCATATGAATAGCTATTTTTTCTTTATACACCTATTTTAATTCCTACCCTTAGGTATGAGTCAATATTAATATCCTAACTGTTTTCCTACAATAATTACATTTATCCTATCTTTAATAAACTGCCCTCTAATTGATAGATAAGATTATTTATATACGAACATAATCAATTGCTATCCAACTTCTAATATTATATAGTCCCATACCCTATATATATTGCTGAATTAAACTTATATAATCCATATTAATAACATCTAAAAAGAGTACTTTTTAGATATTTCACTAATATAAAGTACTCTTTTTCAAAAGCTATGTTATATTATTACTATATAGTTTGCTTAGCAGATATAACTGTTATCTCTAGCACTCTACTTAAAAAAGGAAATTTTTTCTTCACCATATCAAAGTCTGGACCCTCTACAAGGAATTTTGCAGTTCCTTCTATTAAAAATCCTGTTCCTGGATGTTGATGTCCCATAACCTCTTTGCTACCTAAAGTAACTTTAACTTTACTATTTGCTTCTATGTTTTTTTGAGTTCTTCTCATGCCTCCTGCAGGTATTAATATCCTACCATCTTCAGTAACACTAAGAAATGAATGCCAAGTATTAACTACATGCGCCTCATTGTTACTACAAGATACTATAGCTACTACACCTTCATGTGATATAACTTCAAGCAATTTTTGATTTAACATTTAAATTCCTCCTCTGTAATTCTACAAATTTAATTATTTTAATATTTTAAAAAGTCTTAATTTGTGCACATTGACTTTTCTATAAAACAATTATACAATCAACGTGTACTCATCAAAAGTGCCAATTCTTTTTATTTTATAGGATACAGTTCATAAGAGGAGTGTTTTAAAAAATGATTGTTCTAGATAACGATTCAAGAGTTCCACTATATTTACAAATTTATGATCAGTTAAAAGAAGAGATAATTTCAGGACAGCTTTTGGAAGGCAGTAAGCTATATTCAACACGAACGCTTGCAACAACATTAAATGTCAGTAGAAATACAGTAGAAAGCGCTTATCTGCAACTTTCTTCTGAAGGATATGTCACAAGTAAAGCAGGCAGTGGATTCATAGTTGAAAAACTAGATAGTATGCTAATCACTAAGCTAAAGAGAGATAGCTCTGTCAATATTGAGAATCATAAAACGACGTTATCTGAGATGAATTCTGATAATAATTATAAGTATAATTTCAAATATGGAAAGTTAAATGCTTCTGATTTTCCTTTGCGCTTATGGAGAAGGATATCAAATAAATGCTTGGCCTCTATAGATGCTGAAGTTATGACATCTTATACTAGCAGTAAAGGCGAAAAAGAATTACGAATAGAAATAATGAATTATTTAAATAAATCAAGGGGTGTCTCATGTACCTCAGAACAGATTATTATTACTTCAGGCTTTGAGCAGTGTTTAAGTTTACTATGCCAAATGTTCAGAAACAATTTTTCTAAAGTAGCTTTAGAAGATCCTGGCTACATTGGTGCAAGAAAGATTTTTAACAATAACGGATATGATGCTGTTCCAATTAGCTTAGACAAGGATGGAATAAATATTACTGAATTAGAAAATAGCTCCACAAAGATAGTATATGTAACCCCCTCACATCAATTTCCGACTGGATCAGTGATGCCAATTCAAAAAAGGTTACAATTATTAGATTGGGCAAGAAGAGAAAATGGAATTATAATTGAAGATGATTATGATAGTGAACTTCGTTACAATTCAAGGCCAATACCTTCAATACAAGGTATTGATTCAAAAGGCTGTGTTATATATATTGGTACTTTTTCAAAGTCTTTCTCCCCAAGCTTGCGATTGAATTATATGGTATTACCCCAATCATTACTAGAAATATATGATAATTTTTTTAGCAGCTACCAAACCTCAGTTCCAATAGTTGAGCAAAAAATAATTCAACAGTTTATGCATTTAGGACATTGGGATAGTCATCTGCGTAAAATATCTCTTCTAAATAAAAGAAGACATGATATGTTAATCCACTCTATTCATAAATTTATGGGAGACAATGTTATTATTCATGGTAAAAATGCAGGTTTGCATATCTTGCTAGAATTAAATAATGGATTATCTGAAGAAGAGATAATAGAAAAAGCTAAAGAATATGGCGTTATAGTTTCTCCTGTATCTACATATTGGTTACGCAAGGATAAATATCCTAATAATATGGTTTTTCTTGGTTTTGGCGGAATGACTGACAGTGATATTGTTGAGGGTGTTAATTTACTTAGTAAAGCATGGTTTAGTAAGTAAATCCTATTAGGAAATTAAAATAGGCAATAAGGGTTGTCGCATTAGCGGATTAAAATCCATTAGCGATAACTCATTTTTTAGCCTACATAAATTATTTCTTAAATAAGATATTGAGCTAATTAATAAAAGGTCCAAGTTCTATTTTTTAATCAACATTTGAACCTTTTAAATCTAATCTAATTGTCTTTATGCTATGAAGCCAGCTCTTTTCTTTATTAAGAAATAATAAGGAAATCTTAATTATAAGTCCAATGTTATTCTTACCAATTAGATTATTTACTCGCTTTATATATCGGAAGTAAAATATTATCAATAATATCCTCAGTATTCGTTTCTGTGATCCTTCCATGTAAAACAAGCTCATTTATAATTAGTATAGCTGGTAAATTTAAAGCCTTTTCAGAAATAGTATCTATTGAAAGTGAAATCTCTTTGCGCTGATTAGCTCGCGTTATAATAGTTTCAGTTGATTCACGAAGACCATTTCCGTTGTTTATAACATTAAATAAATCGTAAGGCGTCATATTAGAAAGCATATCTAAAATCACATCTCGTAGATCATCGGGTCTGATAATTTCAAATAGATTTAAAACATTAAATAAGGCTATTAGATCTTCTCTTAGCGAACCATGATCACTGACTTCTAATTCTATTGATGGTGCATGTCGGCTTAAAGCGGCAAAAATAAGATAACATTTTTGTGGCCATCGACGATAAATAGCATTTTTATTGGTCTTTGCAGCTTGAGCTACATCGTCCATAGTCAATTTGCTATATCCTATTTGATTAAGCAATAACCAAGCCTGATCTAAGATCGCATTTTCAAGTATAACGCCTCGGCGTCGACTAACTTTTTCATTCATGATATAACCTCCTATTTTGGGTCTACATAATTCCACCATAATATAGTACCATAAACACCAATAAATAAAATAGCCAAAATCGTTAATTTACTGATCCAATTAATAAGCTGAGGATTATTTAAATATATTCCTGAAATTGTCCACGGGATATAACGGCCTAGGGGCCTCAATTACATAATCCTCATAAAAAAAAGCCGTGCAATATTGCACTAAGCTTTAATTTGATCAACTAATGATTTTAACAAGTTGCTTGTCTTTTCTTTACCTTCCTCTTTAATCATTTTTTCAGAAATAATAAATGATCCACCAACCGCTAAAATATTATCATTACTAACATAATCTATAAAGTTATCTGCATTAATTCCTCCTGTCGGCAAGAATTTCACATCATAGAATGGTCCACTTAATGCTTTAATTGCTTTTAAACCACCATAAATATCTGCTGGGAAATACTTTACAACATGAAGTCCATAACTAACAACTTTTTGAATATCAGTTGGAGTTGCTGTTCCAGGAAAAACTGGAACTTTGTTTTCAATACAATATTCAATTATCTCTGGAATCACTGCTGGAGAAACTATAAAACTTGCTCCATTTTCAATTGCCTTCTTAGCTTCTTCTAATGTACGCACAGTTCCTGCTCCAACAATTAACTTACCCGATTGTGAAAGTTTATTAATTGCTTCTAAAGCCAGATTGCTTCTAAATGTTACTTCTATAAAAGGTACATCATTTCTTAAAAGAATCTCTTCCAAATCATCTAAATACTTTAAATCGGTTGCAGTATAAAGTGGTAATAACTTTACTTCTCCTAATTTTTTATATACATCTACATTTACACTCATTATTATTGCTCCAATCCATTTTCTTTTTGAGATTTTGTGATAGCTTCATATAATCCTTTTAAATAAGTAAAACCTAAAGCACGATCATATAAACCATATCCTGGCATTGCTATTTCATCCCAAATTGAACGACCATGATCTGGACGGATGACACCATCAAAATTAACATCTATAAGTGCCTTCATAAGTGCATACATATCCAATGATCCATCAATACTCAAATGAGCAGATTCTCTAAATTTTTGTTTTCCCAAAAATTCAACATTTCTTAAATGTACAAATTGAATTCTATTTCCTAATTCATGTATGACTTTGACTAAATCTGTTTCTGGATTTGCTCCTAAAGATCCTGTGCAAAGTGTTACACCATTATAAGGAGAATCAATAATATTTATTATTCTTTTATAATCCTCTAAATTTTTTGTTACCCTTGGAAGATTAAAAATTTCCCATGGTGGATCATCTGGATGAATCCCCATTTTCACATCAACTTCCTCACAAACAGGAATAACTTTTTTTAGAAAGTATGCAAGATTGTCAAATAAATCTTCTTCTTTAATATTTTCATACATTTCCATCAAATCATTAAACTTTTTCAGACGTTCTTCTTCCCATCCAGGTAATTTAAACCCATTAGATTGACTATTTATAAGCTTAAACATCTCACTCGCATCCATATGTTCTACAACAGACTGATCAAACAACAATGAATAACTACCATCTGGGTTTTCATATTTCAAATTTGTCTTGGCCCATCCGAAAATTGGTTTAAAACTATAACATACTAAATGAATATCACATGCTGCTAAATTTCTAATTGTTTGAATATAATTATCAATATAATGATCACAATCTTTTGTTCTTGCTTTAATTGCATCATGAACTGCAACACTTTCAATGCCAAGTAACTCCAATCCCTCTTTTTCAATTGAAGCCTTAAATTCTTTAATTTCATCAATTTCCCAAACATCTCCAGGTAACTTATTTAATAATGTCCCTACAACACCATCTGTTCCTGGAACTTGCCTAAAATGTTTTAAAGGAATAGAGTCTTTCGCTCCATACCATCTAAATCCCCACTTCATTTTATCCCTCCATCAAAAATCATCATCTTCATCAGCCTCATTAGCATCTACATCAATAGGACAATGCCATGAACTAATACATTCTTTTGCTTTCTCTGCAGCTGATTTTGCAACTATTTCAATTTGTGTCCCTAAAATTTGATGATTGATTATTTCCAATAACATAGGTAAGTTAACTCCACCAATAATATAAACCTTATCTTTTAGTTCTCTCTCTAACTGATTTGTAACAAGAACTGATTGGTTATATGGACTTGCGCTCACTAAATCAACCAATACCACAACACCATCACCTTGATTTACTTCTAAAATAGAGTTATTTATCTTATTACCAAGTTTCTCAACATCATCTCCTGCATTTAAATTTACAGTTATGATATTTTCTGTATTCCCCATAATAACTTCAGCTGCGTCTTTGATACCGTTGCTTAAAGTACCATGTGTGGCTATTACAATTCCTAACATGATTTAATCTCCTTTTATATTTTGATTTAAGGCATAATCAAAAATAATCATGACTTTTTGAACTCGTTATTTTCTTTCATATGCCTAACAATTCTATTACTTGAGTAAAATGACTATAATTTAAATTTTTCTTATTTAACTTTGACTTATCTAAGTAAAACTCTTTATCTTGATTCATATCTGCACAAAATAAATAATTGATTTGACCTCTAGGTGATACATATCGAATTTCTTTAGATTCAGCAAGCTCTTCTTTAAATTGTTTACCCATTACATTTAAAGTGGCATCTGCTCCAATAGAATCTAAACAATAAACCTTTGCATTCTTTTTTACAGAACTCATTAAGACATCTAATCCTCGTCTTCCATAACAACCTTCATCGATAAATGCATAAGCCACTTTTTTCTGATTTTGATTCTCTGTTAACATCTGTAGCAAGCAAAGTACTGAAGATGTATTTCTAATTAAATTCTTTCGATTCCACTCCCCTTTTGATAACTTTGATAAAATAACAAAATATCCACCGTATATTAGTACAAGACATGCTGTTTGCACAGAAAACAAAACAAATGGTGCAGAAACCAATTTCATGTATAAAAGTGTTCCTAGAATACCTAGAAAAATCCAAATTAGAGACATACAAATAACGGCTTTTGTAGTTTGTTTTCCTTGTTTTTTTCGATTAAACAATATATAATCTCCAAAATAGGCTGGAGGTGTATCATAATAAGTACAAACGATTTGATCTGCCTTTTCAATATCTCCAACATACACATTTCGTGCACCGTCTTTTTTTTGATTACTATATTCGATTACGGAAATATCTTTTCGCACTTGTGATATATCTGTTACAAGCGCCTTCAAAAATCTAGTTTTCTCTTTCTTGCTATTCCGTGAGCTATACATAAACGAATACCTAGCTAATCTATCGTTAAAAATATCCTCCATGATAAACCTCCAATTTTTATTACAAGGAAAATAATAATCTTTCATTTAAAAACAATTATTTAAATTTACTAACAACATCTTTCAATTCTGTTTTAGGAGCAGAAGGAGTAGCTTGGAAATAGATATTCTCTACTCCATATTTATCTTTCATTTCTACTAATCTATCTACATCTTCTTTGTTTATATAAACAGATTTTGTAACTAGTACATCTTTACTTGCATCTTTTTGTGCAATACCTCCAATATTCAATTCTTTCATTGGCACTCCATGTTTAACCAAGTCATACATAACTTTTACAGTTTTTGCTATCAAGATACAATTATAATCTTTGAACTGATATTCATCCCAATAGAATTTAGCTTTCTCTGGCGTAATTACTATTGTTTTTTGTCCAGTACGGCTACCTGCATTTTTATATAAATCTCTCATGAATGGGTCTTTTGCTACAACTTCATCTACTACAAAAATTGAATTTACCCCGCTCTTTTGTGAAAGAGTCACCATAACTTGTCCATGAATTAAACGTTCATCTACTCTTGCTAAATTTATAACACCCATTTTTCAACTCTCCTTTTTACTCTATAGAATTCTAACGCTAGCTAAAACAATTAAAATTAATGTTAACCATAATAATGCTGGTGTAACTTTTAAACCTTTTTTATTGTAGAACAAATAAACTCCCATAACTACTGCTAATGGTAAAATACCAGGAGCAACAGAATCTAAAATATTTTGGATAATGAATGCTTTTCCAGAAATCGTAAATTGTAAATTTGCACTAACTTTTACATAGTTACCCGCTAAGATTCCCATCATAAATAGACCTAAAACAGATAAAGTATCGATTGCAGTTTTAACACCTGTACTTCCCATCAATCCTGTTGCGTTACGTCCCATATCAAATGCTTGACGAGCAAAGAATAGACCCAATAAAACTTGGTAAAGAGCAAAGCAAACGAATGGGAACAACGCTCCTAATGGACTACCTTGCTGTGCCCAAGGAACTGCGATGGCAATAAAGATATATTGCACAGTCCCTGAGTCAATTGCATCACCAATTCCAGCAAGTGCACCCATTAAACCAGCTTTTGTGTTATACATCAAATCGTCTTGCATTGTTATTTCTGATTGTTCATATTCTTCTTTTGCACGTTGTGATTCCATGGAAGCCATTAAGCCAGTAATAACTCCACCCCCCCAGCTTAACTGAGTATTGAAAAATAATAGTTGTCTTTTATAAGCAGCTTTTAACGATTCATCATCTTTGTATAATTTTCTTAAAATTGGCATCATTCCATATAACAAAGAAGATGCAAGATATCTTTCAAATGAATGTGGAATTTCATTCGCAAAATGCCATCTTAAATATGCTTTAGTAACATCCTTTTTTGTGATCTCTTCTGGAGCTTTAGCAGCTCTTTTTACATTTTCACTCATTTTATCTACTCCTTAAAACCCATCATCATAATCATCTTCATCTAATGTCTCTGTACCCTTAGCAACATTTGTACTAGGAACATTCTTTCCTTTTTGAGACATACTGAAAATTAAAGCAATCAATAGACCAAACACAGCATAAGTTACCATTGTAATATTCAATGATTTTAATGAAACACTCATGAAATACGCCAAGAAAAAGAATGCTAAGTAATCCTTACGTCCAATTACATAAACTGTTGTGGCAATACCAATAGCAGCCAATCCACCACCAACAACTTCAAGTATATGAATGATATAACTTCCTTTCAAAGCATTGATTACATCTGCAATAATTGGTGCCCCAAAATATAAAGCTACAAATACCAATGGTACAAATAGAGCAAATGATGCAATTGTAGGTAAAAGAATTATCGAACGCTTAATAGCGCCATCATTTAAATCTTCTACAGCTTTATCTGTATATTTACCTAAGAATGTATTGATAAAAAAACGGAATTGATATAAATAACTTCCTAACAAACCAACTGGAACTGCGACAGCAATAGCGGCTTCAGGCTGTAAATTTCCTAATAAAGCAACCGGTACTGCGATAGCTGCTGCAATAGATGGTTCTTGTGGCATGGATCCTCCTGGAGAAAAAACACCCATATAAATCAACTGCAGTGCTGCTGTAACAATCATTGCTTGGCCAACATTTCCCATAACAATACCAACAATCAAACCGGTCATTAAAGGTGAAAATCGAAGCGTTAGTGAAGCTCCTCCACCAAACCATCTTGACATAACCGCGCCAACCCACAAAGCGATTAAAAAACTCTGTAATACACTTAAAGTTTCCATTACTCTTCTTCTACCTCTTTTCTACATATTTTTCTAAATCAAAGATTGTTTTTTTCAAAATATCTGGCGTAATTACAACAGGAATCAAATGAACTTTTTCTTTTGATTCAATAAAACCAACTATATCATCAAGAACTTTTTCATCCTCTGGATACAACTCCATATAATGTAGAGATACAGGCAGTTTCAAATCTGAATAGAAAGGCATTAAAGAATCAATCGTCGACCACTTGCCTTCTAGAGCCAACTGGTATAAAACCCCATAAGCTACTTTTTCGCCATGAAGATATGAATGGCTTTCCGGAATATATTTAGCTATTGCATCATGCATTGCATGTGCTGCGGCATTACGGGCATATTTATCTCCCAATCCTCCACATAAACCTGCAACTGCTATCACAATTTCAGACAAATGTACAAATTCTTCCGAAACTACTTTATTCTCCATATCTTTCATTGCTTTAGCCGATTCTTTTACAATTGATTCATTACATAACTTTGCAGTATAACTTGCTAGCCTCAAAAAGGGCTCGTTCTGTAAATGTTTTTGAGCCAAAATAGAATCTGATTCATACCATTTTGCAATTGTATCTGCCAACCCTGCAATGAAGTAACGTACTGGAGAATCAATCACTAAATATGGATCTGTTATCAAGAAACTAGCCTGCCTCATATAATGCTCAGATTTTCCTTCTGATTCTCCACTTTCTTTATACATAACAGATAAAGGTGTCCATGGTGCACAATTACTAACCAAAGTTGGAACGACACCATATTTAACATTACAAATATGACCAGCATATCCAACGAGATCTACAAGTTTTCCGCCACCAACTCCAATAATAAAATCGATATCATTTTCTTCAACGATTTGTGCTATTAAATCTGCACCATAATAACTACATTCACCTGTATATTGATGATAAAAAACATTTTGATCTATCGTTTCTAAAAACTTCATCTTTGGCTTTGCTTTTTCCCAAGAAATTGTTCCATGTACGATCAAGATATTCTTTGATTTATGTTCTTTTAATAATTGCGGAATAAAATCAATTGCACCTTCATGATACCTATAGAACTCAGGACCAACTTTAACCTTTAAATCAGTCAACATTTTTATCCCCCCTATTTTTTAATAAATTTACTTGTTGGCTGAATTGCCCTTTCTGGTAAAACACCTTGAACTATTTGTTCCACATCTGTTACGCATTTATTACCCATTTGCTCTAGACATTCTATAGTATAAGCTGATGTATGAGGAGTTATTAAAACGTTATCAAAAGCTAGATAAGGATGGCTCTTTCTTCCTGGCTCTTCTTCTAAAACATCTGTCGCAAAACCAGCAATTTTTCCAGATTTCAATCCCTCAATAACCGCATTTTCATCCACTAATGCTCCTCGCGCACTATTGGATATGTAAACACCGTCTTTCATTTTTTCTATTTCGTTTTTAGATATCATATGATAACTTTCTTTGGTTAAATTTGCACAAAGACAAATAATATCAGAAGAAGTCAACAATTCATCTAATTCAACTTTTCTTGCCCCATAAGTCTGTAAATACAAATCTGACTTGTATGGGTCATAAGCTAAAACATTACATCTAAAACCATTTCTAACAATCTCTACTACACAACTTCCTGTGTTTCCAACTCCAATAACACCTACTGTTTTATTAAAAAGTGCATGTCCAACAAATTCAGCTCGATCTTCCCAACGATCCGCTTTAACTCGATTACTGGACTCCATTGTTTTTCTTAATACAGCCAACAAATTTGTAATGTTGTTTTCTGCGACTGCGTCCCGTTCTACTAAGGCTGGAACTATTGTAACAATAGTATCATGTTCTTTTGCCGCATCGATATCAATATTGTTGTATCCAATTCCATGACGTGTAATCAGCAAAAGCTCATCTTTATAATCAAAAAACTCTTTAGTGAAAAATGGGGTTACACTTGCAATGATAATATTGTATCCACTTAATAAGTTTGCAAGTTCTTTCCCATTCATTTCATTATCAACTTGAAAATAATCAACAGCTCCTATTTCCTTCAAACGATCAATGTGCTCAGGGAATATCTTTCCAAAACTACTTGAATTAACAATAGCTATCTTATATTCTCTCATATCTACTTATCCTTCTTTACAATAGAATGTCCACCAAATCCGTTTCGTAAAGCCGAAACTACCTTTGCAGAAAAACTATCATCTTCTTGAGACAAATTACGCATAAATAAACTCAAAGCAATTGTTGGTACTGCAATCCCCATATCCAAAGCAGTCTCAATAGTCCATTTTGCTTCTCCAGATGCAGCAACAACTCCTCTGTAGTCTTCTAAATTTAGACTAGCTTTGAATTGTGATTCAGCAATTTCCATAAGCCAACCTCGAATAACAGATCCGTTATTCCAAACCCTTGCAACAGCAGCTAAATCATAATCAAATTCACTTTCTTTAACAATTTGGAAACCTTCACCGATTGCTTGCATCATTCCGTATTCGATTCCATTATGGATCATTTTCAAAAAGTGACCACTTCCTGATTGGCCAGTATATAAGTAACCCTTTTCAACTGATATATCTTTGAAAATTGGCTCTATATCCTTAAATACTTCAGGATCTCCACCAATCATAGTACATGCACCGCCAAGTGCTCCAGAAGTTCCGCCTGATGTTCCACAATCAAAATAAGATATTTCTTTCTCCTTAAAAGTCTTTGCACGTCGTATTGAATCCTTAAAATTTGAATTTCCACCTTCAATGACAATGTCATTTGGAGAAAGTAAATTCAGCAATTGATTCAATACAGATTCCGTAATTTCTCCAGCAGGTAACATAGACCAGATAACTCTTTTTTCAGTAAATGAAGTAACGATTTTCTCTAAATTATCAAATGTTTTTATACCTGCCTTTTCAGCATTTTCTTTTGCTTTATCAGATAAATCAAATCCCATAACATCATAATTATGATTCTTTAAATTACATGCTATGTTTAAACCCATCTTACCAAGACCTATAATTGCTATTTTCATACAATCCCTCCATTTCATGTCTTTATTGTATCAAAAAAAATTTTTTTTGTAAATATTTTTATAAAAAAAATTTTTTTTGATATAATTGTGCTTTTCTCATACTTCTATCTATATCCGCCTCTTGCAATTTCAGAAATACTATGATATTTATATAAAGTAGCAGATATACTAAATCGCGCTAAGTAAAATAACGTTTAGTTCAGACTGGATATTTTACTATTACTTCCATTAACCAAAATAGATATATAACAATGCTATTTTTTAATAATTCAACCACTTTTCATACATATTAAACTCAATTGTTCATTCGACCATATGAACAAAAAATCTATATCATTCTCTTTTATAAATTTGATTTTTATATATAATACTATTTGAAATATACATTACGCTCAAAATTTTTTATTGTTTTTAAAGTTACAATATATCATTTATAAAAAGGAGGACCAACATGGAGGTATCTGTTAGGCTTAAAATTAAATCGTTATACAATGGATTAAGTACTAAAGAACAAAATATTGCAGACTATATACTTGAAAATCCCATTTCTGTGGCTCACAATTCTATCAGCTATTTATCTGATGAACTCAATGTTGCAGACTCTACCTTATTTCAATTCGCAAAAAAACTAGGCTATTCTGGCTTTAAAGAGTTTAAGATGGCTATCTTAATTGAAGAAAATAATTTTTCAACTACATCAATTCATGAAAAAATTGAAATTGATGATAATGAATTAACTATGGCACAAAAAGTCTTTGATTCAAACATTAAAACACTAACTAATACTAAGAAGATATTAGGGTTAGACGATTTGAAAAAAGCGGCTGAGATTATATCAAATTCAAATCTACTATATTTTTTTGGTGTCGGTGGATCAGGAATACTTGCAGAAGATGCATATCATAAATTTTTACGTTCCCCAGCTCATGTCCGTCATAGTACTGATTATCATATACAACTTATGGAAGCATCTTTATTAACACCACAGGATTGTGCAATTTGTATCTCACATACAGGAAAATCAAAAGAAACTATCAGGATTGCTGAATTAGTAAAAGAAGCTGGTGCAAAAGTAATTGTTATAACTAGCCATGCATCTTCTCCTCTAGCTAAGATAGGTGATGTCGTTTTTATTTCTATATCTGAAGAAATCGAATTTCATTCAGAAGCCTTATCTTCTCGTATATCTCAATTAAGCATCTTAGATTCACTCTATGTAATTTTGATGTTTATGAATAAAGAGAAATCAAAAGAAGCTTTATCTAAAGTTAGACGCACTATATGGGACGTAAAGCATTAAAACCTATGACAACAAGATTTTATTGAACCGTGATTAATTTTATCCTTTAAAGCGGATTATTTTATTGAAAGTTGAAGTCGGGATTAATTATCCCGACTTTTGATTAAGCAGCATTATTTTATTATCTGATAGAATAAACTCTTTCAATTTCATTGAGGGGTAGCGCTGATAAAACTTCCAGCGGAATTTACGTCTCCGCTTCCTTTGTACTCTGGATACGCAGGATATTCTAAAAGCGGACGTGTACGACCTTTAGTCTTTTCAGACTGATCTGTTACAATCAAATTCTCAGGAGACTTATTATTTACTACCCATTGATCCAATGCGCCCAATGTATCGGATCCCATATTCCAGGTTTCTGAATTATAATGGCCATTTCCTGGAACCATATAGAATTTTACAAACTCGCCAAGAGAGTCCTTACCGAATTTGTTAATTAGCTGATTATAGTAGTCAATTGTGCCTTGGAAGGTAACAATTTGATCTCCTGCTCCATGAATAAGAATCAATTTTCCTCCATTATTCTTAAAATCTGAGATATCTGGATTTGTAGCATCAAGTAATTCTGAAGCTTGTACGACTTTATCACGCCATTTATCTGCATCAAAATTTTCAGGATTAAAATTATCATCTCGAACTATCATATTTTTAATAACAGCATCCCCACTTTCTGCCATTAAGCCATCTCTGGCAGTTGGTGCTGTACCAAATTGGTTTAGATACATATCGGCTAAAGGTGCTCCCTTAAAAACAGGATATCCTGGCATAGTGGTTAATCCATTGGCAAGAGGATAATTAAAGTTCATAGGTGAAGCAAATGTTTCTAAGGTTTTTATCTGCGCATCTGATAATATATTTTTCAAAGCCTTTAAAACTTCATCCTTCTTTTTTTCAGCTCCATAAATGTTGCTTATTATGCCATCTTTAACGCCGTCTAGTCCATCATCTATTCCAAGGATGGTTTGATTAACAAGCTTATACTGTTCAGGGCTGATCCAACCTGCTCCATTATTAGCTTGTACGAAATCTGCATTTCTGCTATCCGTAATTGCCTTAGGTACCCAGTTTAATACAGGAAAATAGCAAATAACTCCGTTATATTCTGTTGGGAAACGTTGCACAACCTTCAACGCTTCTCGTCCGCCATTAGACCCGCCAACAAAATATACCTGAGACGGCTTGGATTTATAAAAAGCCTGTACTATTTCTAGTACGGTATCTTTTGTTTTCTTTAACTGATCAGAGGCAAAATTATTCAAGGCTTCATCATTAAGTGCCCATTTACTATCCCAATATGAAGAATTTACATGACCACTATCACTGCCAAATGTAACATATCCTTGAGCCAAAGGTGTTGGATCTGAAACCATTTGCCCGTAATATCCATTATCAGCAGTAACCAGAGCACCGTCAAATCCGCCACCACCATATTGTAGTATTTTACTGTTCCATTTTACAGGAAGGTTAACCTGAAAGTTAATGTCCGGCGCAGTTTTATCTACTGGATGAATTGCACCTAATACCTTGCAGTATTCTCCATTCAGATTACCCTTTTCATCAGACTTCACTATAGTTGCTGAACTAATCGTAGCACCTGATGTAGGCAGGCCTATTTTCGATGAAGGAATTTCTGCTGGTATCGTAAAATTGCTTAATGCATCATAAACTTTAAAATCTTTTGGATTAGTGGATGATGATGTAGCAATAACTATAGAATCTTTTGGATTAGTTGAGGCTACTGCAATACTTCCATTAAATATGAACACACAGCTAGTAGCAAAAGCACTTACGGTGGTCCAACTTTTCTTTGAAATTTTCATTTTTTCGTCACTCCTTATTTTTGACTGTCACTGTCACAGTCTTATCTGATGTCTAACCACTGTAACCTCCCTCCTGTATTAATATAAGATTGATAAAATCATGAATTAGCAAAATTTGATTTATATATAATGCAAATTTTAACATATATTTCCATCTATAAATATATTATACTTACTCAGGCTGATGTTCAATAAGTTTTCATAATAATTTTTTTGACTATAGCTCCCTTTCCAAATTGTTCATTAATTTGCTATTCCGAAAGATAATTTTGGAACAAATATCTAATCACAAATGTATCTAAGACTACATCCCTCGCATTTATTAAGTATCTCATCATCTTATTAAAGAACATCTAAGTTCATCATTAAAAGTATAATCTATAATGTCAAAAGCAATCTGCTTTTTATTAAAATATTGTAAGATTCTTAAATTCTTAAAAATATATATTCTTAAATTCTTTAGAATTTTAGAATTTTTAATATCAACTTATCTTGAATTCTGCCAACTATTTTTTCTAAAATATCTTCAATAGTTACAAATCCAAATGATACTCCATATTTATCAATTAATACAGACATATGCTTTTTATAAATCTGTAATTCTTTAGTGAAATGCTTACTTTATAGTATAAACTTCAATATTATCGTGTTTTAATAATAGCTAAGCTTAAGCCATAGAAATGTCAATTTTATCAATTTATATAGCAAAAGACTCTATAGCTAGAATACTTTCTAACCATAGAGTCTCATTAATAATTTTTTACTTTCACATATTTGGAAGTCACCTTTTTAACTTATTACTCTTTTTATTTTACTATATTTACTGTTCCTTCTTTTCTTGTTGGAGCTTTTGGTTCTTTCCCTCCATTAAAGCCTAGCGTTGCTGTACCAAATGGCGCATAGTTTTCTGGAATTCCTAGCTCAGTAAGCACATTTCTGACATTAGGGTCATCTCCAACCATAGCTAAAGTATGTACCCAACATGATCCAATGTTAAGTGAATGAGCTGCTAACATTATGTTTTGTATTGCTGCAGCACAATCAGACTGCCCTACTGGTAAGTTTTTATCACAAGATGTTATCACTATAGTAGGTGCATTATAAAATGGGTTAAAGTTTGGATTATTTGCCATCTTATTTAGCTGTTCTATAGGAGAATTTTGTAATGCTTCTTTCGCTGCTGAAATCAGCTTATTTATCTTCTCTCTATTTTGTACAGCTGTAAAATGCCAATCCTGACTATTCATTCCGCTTGGAGCAAACTTAGCAGCCTCTAATATTTTATTTAAGTCTTCATCCGAAATTTGCTCTTCTTTATACACTCTTATACTTCTTCTTGTTATGATATTTTGTATTACTTCGTTCATTATTTTTCTCCTTCCATTTAAGCCCCAATATAACTTTATTTATATTATTATATTGATTAGATTAATTATAAATTTGTCTAGAACTTTCATTCTAGTATATAGTATTATCATTTTTGCAATAAATATATAAATGCGGCGCCAATAAATTTATATGCTTAATATTCCTTTTCACATAAATTTCACATAACAGAATTATAATTCCCTTATAGCCGGTTATTTCTATATTAATCTATGTTTTTAACATAAAAATAAATTTTTATATGACGTAAGGAGAGATAATTATGAAAAAGAAAAAAATACTAGGAATTGCAATAGCAGCTATGATCTCAATATCAAGCCTTGTTCCAGCATTCGCTGATGATGCTTCTACACAAAATTTAACAAATAGTGTTACTACAGGACAAGTATCGCAAAATAATAAGGCAGATAAACTTGCAAAACTTACTCAAAAAGCTTCTAAACTTGGAATAGATATTACTGGATTAACTAATGATCAAGCAAGATCAAAAATAAGAGCTGCTGTAGCTCAAAAACTTGGGATTGATATAACAGGTCTATCAGATAAAGATGCTTCAGCTAAAATTAAAGCAGCTTTTGAGGAAAAGACTCTTGAAAGACTTAATAAAAAAGCAACTGAATTAGGTATAGATATAACAAATCTTTCACCTGATAACGCTAGAGCTAAGATTCTATCTGCAGAGGCAGGGAAACTTGGAATTGATATAACAGGACTATCAAATAAAGATGCTTCAGCTAAAATTAAAGCAGCTCTTGAAGCTAAAAGCCTTGCCAATTTAACTAAGAAAGCAACAAAACTTGGAGTTGATATAACAGGTTTATCCAATAAAGATGCTAGGATAAAATTAAATCAAGCAGAAGCTTCTAAACTTGGAATAGATGTTACAGGTCTATCAAATGAAGATGTAATAGCTAAAATTCAAAGTGCAAGAGCTGAGAAATTAGGAATCGATATAACAGGATTATCATTTAAAGATGCTCAAGCTAAAATTAAAGCAGCATCTGAAGCTAAAAAAGAAGCTAATCAAAAGAAAAATACATCAACAACTACAACAACTGATACTTCCGTACAATAATTTCATTAAAGAAGAGATACTTTCATAAATTTGAAAGTATCTCTTCTTTACTATGTGATAATATGAGAATTTTAAGACCCTATTTTCTATAATTTAAAGAATCTATATATAGGATTTTAAAAATTTATATGACTGAAGACTACACCCTAAATTATAAAATAATTGAGGTACTATAATTTTATAAAAGATGAACTATGTTATTTAAATCTTACATACAAAGATTTATTAAACTTTGCTATTTCTGTAAGCCACATGCCTAGTAACCATCATGGTGTTTTCTTCCCCTGGAAAATATACTGGATTAATTTTAGTTTCATTATACAAATTGATTGCATCTACTACATCTATTGCTAATTCCTTAAAACTAATGAGACCATACATTCTCGGTGGAAGAATATAGATAGGTTTATCAATCTTTGAAGTTTTCACCAATTTCTTAACCTGCATTATTAGGTGAGGACAACATACAATGATATCAAATTCACTCATTCTCTTATTTACTAATAAAAATGGCGAAAATTCAATTGAATAATCATTTTGCATATTATTCTCTAATATCTCCTTTTCAACCTTACTAGCTAGGGTACTTTATGAAAAGCCCCCTCCACAGCATAAAAGTATTCTTATCATTTCTAATCCTCCACTGTCTATTATTAATCTTAAACACTAAAGATTTATGGATACCGAATTTAGAGATCCAGCTTATTCAATAAATATATTTATTTGAATATACTAAACTTTATCAGTTTTTTTTAATTTGACAATTCCCTCTTTAATCGTTATTTGATTAGTTTCCTCTAAATATCTTAAAGTAGGCTCTATACGCTCTTTTACTCTTCCAAGTTTTGAGCCGACCAGAGTCTTTTGATAAGTTTTGAAACATATTCTATCTAATTCATATAAATTCATGCCATCTGGTCTTATCTTAAGATTCATTATGACTTTTTCTATAGTATTCATAAAATTCCCTCCTTATACATATCTAATTATACAGAAATATGTAAATCCCTTCCATAAATTTTAATTATATAAAGATGAATCATAATTTTCATAGTCTAGCGAAATAAAAATGTTTCAACTTTCTTCTTATTACCATATAAGTCTAATGCATATTTTGTTCATATATATAAAATGAATTATATTATTTAAGACTCTTATATTAATGATGTGAACTTCTTTAAATTCCTTTATCAAGCAGCTCGTTGTATTGATTTATTATGTCGTCTAACCTCTGACTAGCAGTAATAACTTCTATTCCTAATAAACTTTTTTCGTTGTTTATAATTTCATATAACGATTGTCTCATTTTACAAATCATTTTCTCTATTTCTATTATTTTTTCCAAATTATACTCCCCCTTACCTTTTTATAAGTATAACTCTAAAAAAATACATTTGCTGTATCAATTGTTACATTATGTAACAAGCTTTACTTGTTATATATCGCAAGAAATTATATAATCACTAAAAATATTCTATATTAATATTTATACAAAAAAACCGCAGGCGACTGTTAAGCCATAGATTTTACTGGAATATAAATTTCCAAAAAATAAAACAAAGCCAAATAACTATTCTACTAGAATGAATATTTGGCCCTGCATATATTCTAAAAATTTTAATTCCTTATATTTTTTCAAAGCGCCTGGATAAAACAATTCTATATATTATTCAGAACTTATATATTTCTAGACTTTAAATTTATTTGCCATTTCAATCATGCTATCAGCCATCTCTGATGTGTCTTTTGCCTGATTGGTAACATTATCTACTGATGCGCTGGTTTCGCTAATACTTGCAAATATCTCTTCTACACTAGAAGCTGATTGCTGTGATTTTGATGAAATATTTACTATAGCATTATTGACTTTAGATACATTATCTGCAATTTTAATTGCTGACTCAGCAATCTCTTTTGACATTTCATTCACAACTTCTGCATCTTTTTCATATTGATTTCCTATAGACTTCAACATTTCATAATCTGGTCTAACCTGACTATCAATAAATCCCAATATATCTTTAGTGTTATTAGTAAAGTTTTCAATAACATTTCCAACTGTACCTATATTTTTCTTTATATCGATAACTGTTTCTGATGACTTCTCAGCTAATTTTCTAACTTCCTCTGCAACTACAGCAAATCCGCGACCTGCATCCCCAGCATTAGCAGCCTCTATAGATGCATTAAGTGCTAGAAGATTAGTTTGTTCAGCTATTTGTCCAATAGCTTCTGCCATTTTTTCTATTTCTTTAACTATCTTTATATCCTCAATTGCTTTTTTAATCTTAATTTCTTTTTCATTATATAGGCTTATTGCATTATTAGATGATGCTTCCGCTTTTTCTTTTACATTTACCGCTCTTTTCATAATTTCATCTGAATCTAATTCTCTTTTTTCAGCATTTCTGCTGAGTTCATCTGTCAGCTTTTCTATTTCCATTGTATATGAACTAACATCTTGAGTTGCCGCACTTAAATTCATGCTTGCATCAGCAATTTCATGGGTCACAGTTTTAATATTATTCATAGTTGCAGACATTTCTTCCATTGTTGAAGTTAGATCTTCATTTGAAATTCTAACATTTTTCATACGATTAGTAAGTTCCATAATAAGATTTTTCACGTCTAATACAGCAATATTCAATGCTTTTGACATATTACCTATTTCATCATATGCATTTATATTTATTTTCTCAGTAAGATCTCCTTCCGCTAAACCATTAGCAAAATTAACTATACTGTTTATTCTCTTTCTTAACCAAATTGCTAACCCACCACTTAATATGGCTAATATCAATGCTGAAATAACAATAAATATTGCAAGAAATTTAAACGAATTTTTAAAAACTGCGTTACTTGATTCCGATGTTGCTTTGGCCGCATCAATATTTTCATTTATTACAACATTTATATCATTTGCTATCTCTTCTCTTAAAGTAAAATACTCCGAATTATATAATTCAATAGCTTCCTCATAATTATTGTCAGTAACATCCTTTATTATCTTTGTTCTTATATCCCTATACCTAGTTAATGCATCTTTAACTTTTTTATAATCAGCTTCTTCTTTTTCACTAGAATAAGGTATTTTTTCAATTTCTTCAAAAGTTTTATTATTTAAATCAGATAAATCTGCTAAATCTTTTTGTGCCTCATCTATATCATTTTTAAAATTACTATTAATAATATGTTCCATATCAGATAGTCCTAAGTTAGTATTACTTTTTACTACATATAACTTCTGAAGTCTCATTAAATTATTATTATAAATTTTATCTGTATTTATATTTAGTTTGTTCATGCTAAATAGACCAGCTATGCCGACTAAAACTAAGAATACAGTACATATCACACTACGTCCTATTAATTTTTGGGATATTTTCATTTTCTTAAACATTGTATTTATCCTTCCCTTCGTCCTTTAAGATATAAAAGTTATCATGTTTAATCCCAATACCTAATTCCATAACCATTCTATAAACTACTAAGCTTAATCACTTATTTTTACATAAGTATCAAAACTAATAAGTAATTTACTTCTACTCTAAATTATACCACAAAATCCACTTAATTCACATGAATCCGATAATTATTCTCATATTGTTTAATTTTATTTACTTTTAAAATAGGTATTATAACAGTTCCGCAAGAACAAATGGGTTTATTCTCCATTCAATGTTTGTTTTCAATCTTGTTGAATAGATTCCTGTGTAACTTTTCCACACTCTTAATCTCATTACAATTTTCCAAAAATAAAAAACAATCTCCTCATTTTTTAATAGGAGATTGTTTTTAATTTAGTATAATTCTCTAAATCAATATTTTCTTCTAATTTATTATATCAACAATATCAAACATTGCTGTCATTTCTATAAATACTTGTTTTTTGCAACAAAACTCTTTTTTTGAAATATGACAATTAGCAATCTCTTTGCTCGAGTTATCAGATTTATATTTCTCCAGCTTTTCTTGAAGTTCTTCAAGACATAGATCCTGAATTGCTTTAATGATATCTTCTTCCCATATACAAGCTGGATAACTATTTATCACTTTTATTTTCATTAATTTCACCTCGTATTAATAATGGGGTGTAAAATCCAATAAATATTAACTACTTAATAATACTTGTTATATAATAATCAGATGAAATTAATATTGTGAATGAAACATCTTTGTATTGTAAATTACTACTCTTTAGCATATTATACTTTAAATAAAGTTAAAAATCCCCTGTAAATTTATCATCAATTTACAGGGGATTTACTGTTAGTAGGTATAGTAAAATATAGGAGTGTTATGTAATTGCATATTAAGGGGTATTTGGGAATCAATTTTTACACACTCAATATATTATTCGTTAATAAATATACTTTTCTGACATAAAAATATAAATTTTTCTAATAAAAAGTATATTTTCGAAAATTATTTTAAACCATAGATAAAGTATATAAGGCAAATTATTTAAAAAAGCAAAATATATTACCTATAACCTGTATATTTAAATTTTATAGGTTCATGTTTTGTAATATACATTATATAATTCAATTTTCCATTTTATTAGCTAATCCTGACTCATAGAGTAAATATTATTCTTGTTATCAATCATAAATTTTATTATCCCTTTATAACCGAAAGGAGTACTTAGTAAATCTCAAGATATTATTATTTTGTCATTACTTTTTTTATTTTTATGTATAATATCTTTAAATTTCGTAAATAATTATTAATGAAAATATTACTTTTCAACTACACCAAAAGAGATAGCATTTATTAATCTAACTGCTATCTCTTTTTATATTAAAAATCAGTTTCTAAAACTCCTATCATTTTTTTGATTTAATTACTTATACCTATTAGCAATTTTAGAATATTTATCCTAATATTTAATACTATTCCAATGAAAAATAATATAATATTATTTTTTTTTGCCATTTGCACCTTTTTTATATTTTTATTGTTGAATTAAAACAGTTTATGTCGTATAATGTTAATGTAAATATACAATTTACTTATATTGAAATTTTTCCTAGAGTTTTGATATAGTATTTTCTTTTTTTACCAATTAGAGTAAGAAACTAGACATATTCTAGTTTCTTATTTTTTTAACTCACAACATCATCTGCCCATTTTATAGCATCTATATAGGCTTCTGCAAGCTTATTATCATTAACACCTATTTCCTTAGTATAAAACTCAACATTTTCCCACTGACCTTTTTCATAGTTAATAGCCAATTTCAATATTTTATTCAAAAAATTATCTTTTTCAATTAGTCCTTCCTTTATTTCATCATCTATATATAATTCTTTTAAGATCACTTCAATTGAACAATTTAAAATTGCATCCATAACTGAAAATAATCCCACCATATAAGCTGAATAAACATTATTTTTATATTCACTCATATTACATATTAATTCACATAACTTCGCTCTCTGCAATGAGACTTTTATAAGTTCATCTGTGTTATTTTCCTTTAGATCATTTAGCAGAACTACATATAACCATTTTATAATCTCTTTTCTTCCCAAAAGTGCAATAGCATATTTTATAGATCTTACTTCATTCTTTAGGCAGTATGCAGACGAATTTATTAATTTGATTATTTTATATGACAATCCTAAGTCCTTTATTATTAGTTCTTCTAATTTATTAAAATCAAAATCTTCTTTATTAATCAACTTTAGAATTTTTATTGCTGTATCTTTGTTAGTCGGAATGTTTTTTCTGGAAAGCACTATTGGTTTACTAAAATAATATCCTTGAAAGTATGAGTACCCTAGTTTCAAAGCCTCATCATATTCTTCTTTGTTCTCTACTTTTTCGGCCAAAAACTTTATTTTATTATTTATTTTTTTTAGTTCAAATACTTTCTTTCTTCCATCCCCTGTCGTGATTTTAAAATCTATCTTTATAATATCAGCTATTTCTATTAATTTAATATATTTAATATGGAATACAAAATCGTCTAATGCTAAGATAAATCCTCTTTTCTTAAGTCTTTTACACGCATCCACAATTTCATCATTTGGTTCTATATTTTCTAAAATTTCTATAACAACATATTCTTTAGGAAGTATAGTTGCTATTTCTTTCTTTATCAATTCTTCAGTAAAGTTTATAAATGCCTTCTTGTTATCAGTAATATCTTTGAAGTCAAATGTATAAAATGTATTAGCTATAACCTTTAAAGTTGCTTCATCGCCATTAGCATTGTTATAGAAATTGTTTTGTCCATTTCTAAATAGAAGTTCATATGCAACAACTTCATTTTTCCTGTTAAATATAGGCTGTCTAGCTACAAAAATATCCATAACAGTCTCATTCCCTTCATTAATACTTATATACCTCTTAATTTAACCCTTACTGTAGTATAATTTGGGTTCATAAAAATTAAAATCTTCTCTCAATGAGCTTACTTACGTAATACTTAAACTTAAGATATATAAGTTCTTATTTATATATAAATCAAGTAAATTTTTTCATATAAAAAACCAATTAAAACTAACTAATAAAATAATTAATTAATCTTAATTGGTCGGTTGCACAACTAGCTCCAAACTCTTAAAGTGCCCACTTAGAAAGAATTCTTCATAGCTTCCAATTGTAATATAATACATCAATATGTACTTATTTCATATATATGAAATATTATCATTAATTTATAATAAAATCAACAAATAATATCATTAGGAATACTAAATTAGAGATTTTTAAGGAAATTTTAAGATTATTTTCTCTTTTTATTGAGACATTATTTTTATTTAAAAAAATAATTTTTGTTAAATATCGTCTAAAATTATAAACAAAAAAAAGATTAGTTACATCTATATTTCCCTGTAACTAATCTTCTTAATATATAATATGTTAAATGCTATCTACTTAAATATTCATCTATTGCAGCAGCAGCTTTCTTTCCTGCTCCCATTGCTAAAATAACAGTTGCAGCACCAGTAACTGCATCTCCACCAGCATAAACACCTTCTTTAGTTGTTAATCCATCTTCATTGGCAACTAAACAAGCTCTACCATTGATTTCTAAACCTTTAGTAGTTGATGAAATTAATGGATTTGGTGAAGTTCCAAGTGACATTATTACTGTATCAACGTCTAATACAAACTCTGAATTTTCCTTAACTACAGGCTTTCTTCTTCCTGAAGCATCTGGTTCTCCAAGTTCCATTTTAACGCACTTCATTCCTTTAACCCATCCATTTTCATCTGTTAAGATTTCTGTTGGATTAGTTAAAACATCAAATATTACTCCTTCTTCTTTAGCATGATGCACTTCTTCTGCTCTTGCTGGAAGCTCTGATTCACCTCTTCTATATACTATATGAGCTTCTGCACCAAGTCTTAAAGCAGTTCTTGCTGCATCCATAGCAACATTTCCTCCGCCAACTATAGCAACTTTTTTACCTGCTTTAACTGGAGTATCATATTCTTCTTTAAAGGCTTTCATTAAGTTTACTCTTGTTAAAAACTCATTAGCTGAAAATACACCATTTGCATTTTCTCCTGGTATTCCCATAAACTTTGGAAGACCTGCTCCTGATCCAATGAATACAGCTTCAAATTTTTCATCTTCAATTAATTGATCTATAGTTATTGTTCTTCCTACAATTACATTAGTTTCAATTGTTACTCCAAGCTTCTTTATGTTTTCAATTTCTGCCTTAACAACATCATCCTTTGGCAATCTAAATTCAGGTATTCCATAAACTAGAACTCCACCTGCTTCATGTAGTGCTTCAAATATAGTTACATCATAACCTTTTTTAGCTAGGTCTCCTGCACAAGTAAGACCAGCAGGACCACTTCCAATTACCGCAACTTTCTTCCCTTTAGAAGGTTCTGTTTGTGATAAATCCACTTTATTTTTTCTTGACCAGTCTGCGGTAAACATTTCTAATTTACCTATAGCTACAGCTTCACCTTTAATTCCAAGTACACAGTTACCTTCACATTGGTTTTCTTGTGGACATACTCTTCCACAAACCGCTGGAAGTGCACTGTATTTTGCTATTTCTTTAGCAGCGCCTTCAAAATCTCCAGTTTTAGCTTTTGATATAAATCCTGGAATGTTGATTGATACTGGACATCCCTCAACACATTTAGGATTTTTACAATTTAAACATCTATTTGCTTCTTTTATTGCATCATCTTCATTATATCCTAAACAAACTTCCTTAAAGTTTTTTGCTCTTACTTCTGGAGCCTGTTCAGTAACAGGTGTTCTTTTCATTCTATCGTTCATCTCTATTACTTATCCTCCTTGCATCCACAACCGCCATGGTTATGAGTGTTTCCTTCTTCATGTTTTAATAATTCTCTTCCTTCTTCTGTTTTATACATAGCTTGTCTTCTCATTGATTCATCGTAATCTACTAAATGTCCATCAAATTCAGGTCCATCAACACATGCAAATTTAACCTTTCCACCGACAGTAACTCTACAAGCACCACACATTCCAGTACCATCAACCATTATAGGATTTAAACTTACTACAGTTGGAATATTTAATTCTTTAGTTAACATTGAAGTAAATTTCATCATTATCATTGGTCCAATGATAACAGCTTGATCATATTTCTTACCCTGATTATTAACTAATTCCTTAAGCATATCTGAACCAGTTCCTTTAAAACCGTACGAACCATCATCTGTTGTTACGTAAAGATTTCCAGCAACCGCCTTTAATTCTTCTTCATATATTAATAAATCTTTATTTCTGCTTCCTAAAATAACATCTACAGCTATCCCTTGTTCGTGCATCCACTTAACTTGAGGATAAACTGGAGCTGCTCCTACGCCTCCTGCAATAAAGATAATATTTTTCTTTTTCAATTCTTCTAGATCTTCATGAATAAATTCACTTGGCACACCTAATGGACCCACAAAATCAGAAACATAGTCTCCAACATTAAATGCTGCTAACTGCTTAGTTCCTTTTCCTATAGCTGCAAAAACTATAGCCACTGTACCTTTTTCCGCATTATAATCTGCAATTGTTAAAGGTATTCTTTCTCCTTTTTCATCATTTTTTATAATTATAAATTGACCTGGTTTTGCTGATTTAGCAACTCTAGGCGCTTCTATATCCATTAAGAATATGTTATTGGTAAGTTCTCTTTTGTTAACAATTTTGTACACTCTTAGTACCCCCTACGCTTATAAATTCTATTGATAATTTCAAATTAAACTTGCTTAGATAGAGTTTGATCCCTATCTGAATCTTAGCTGAAATTTATTTATGATCATACAACTGTTACATATCACTTAAAGAAGCGATAGGATTACAGCTTCTAAACATAAGATATATCCGATGATTGGCATTTTCATCCTTGTTTCCATATCAACAACAAAGACTCCCTGAGGTGGAGAGTCATTGTTGTTTTATCAATGTTGTAACGATTCTTTTAGTAATTATTCAATTATTTACTTTAATAACTTTTTAAAAGTTACATGATTTTTAATGTGAAACAACTTACTTTATCTCTATAAGATTATGAAATAAAAAAATTGCCTTAATTTATTTTATAAATTAACTTTAGTTCCATAGTATGTGCATTCAAATAATTTTTCCATTGTAGCATCATCTATTTCTCTAGGATTTGATCCTGTACATGCATCTAATACTGCGTTATGAGCTATAAATGAAAGATTAGCTTTAAAATCTTCTTCAGTAACTCCATACTCTTTCATTGAGTGAGGAATTTCTAATTTATCATTTAATCCATTAATTAATTCGATTAACGAATCAGTTAACTCTGCATCATTATTTCCTTTTAATTTTAATGCTCTCGCAATATCTCCATATCTATTTTCGCATTTTGTTCTATTATACTCAATTACATATGGTAAAAATATAGCATTTGCACATCCATGAGGAATATGGAATACAGCACCAACCTTATGAGCCATTGAGTGAACTATTCCAAGTAATGCATTAGAAAATGCCATTCCAGCTAAACATTGAGCCTCATGCATTAGATTTCTTGCTTCTTTATCTCCTTCAAATGATTTGATTAAATTTTCTTGGACCATTTCTATAGCTTTAATTGCTAATGGATCTGAGAAATTTGATTGAAGTGATGCAGTGTATGCTTCTATAGCGTGAGTTAATGCATCCATTCCAGTATGAGCTGTTAAAGTTTTTGGCATAGTTTGAGCAAGTGCTGGATCAACTATTGCTATATCTGGAGTTATGTTAAAATCAGCTAAAGGATATTTAATCTTTTCTGAATAATTTGTGATAACTGAGAATGCTGTAACTTCTGTAGCTGTACCGCTTGTTGATGGAATAGCTACAAACTTAGCCTTTTGTCTAAGGTCTGGTAGTCCAAATGGAACAACTGCTTGTTCAAAAGTAAAATCTGGGTATTCGTAGAATATCCACATAGCCTTTGCAGCATCAATTGGTGATCCTCCACCGATTGCAACTATCCAATCAGGCTCAAAGTTTCTCATAGCTTCTGCGCCTTTCATTACTGTTTCCACTGATGGATCTGGTTCAACACCTTCAAATAATTCTACTTCCATTCCTGCTTCTTTTAAATAATCTTCAACTTGTTTAAGAAAACCAAATCTTTTCATTGATCCGCCACCAACTACTACGAAAGCTTTCTTACCCTTTAAAGTTTTAAGTGCCTCAAGTGCTCCTTCTCCATGATAAATGTCTCTTGGTAAAGTAAAACGTGCCATAAATATTTCCTCCTAAAATTTGCTCATTTATTATTTTGCATAGTTGTAAAATAATAAGTTAATATGTCTATTTTTGACCACATAAATTATTAAAGCAATATTCATGCCAACTTGTGATTATTTTATCAATATATTTTATATTTATGATAATAAAATGTCAAAATATAAGAGTACTTTTCTAACAAAAAACTCGTAATTCCTGAGAAATATTATATTTAAAGGGTTTAAATTAAGTTATTAAATATATAAAAAATAAATTATACATAGATTAATTGTTAAGCATATACTCATTTATATAAATAATTTTTAACAAAGATATGTCCTAAAATAATACAGTATAAATTTAATACAGCGTAATATTTTAGGACATGCTTTATAATTTATTTACGTTTTTTTAATTTTAGATATAGAGTGTTTCTACTTATACCTAAAGTTTTAGCCGCTTTTGTCATATTATGATTATTTATTCTTACAGCTTCATGGATTGCTTTCATTTCAAGTTCTTCTAAGTTTAAAGTATTCACCATATACTCAGTCTTTTCAGTATTAACATTCTTTAAAAAGCCATTTGTCTGATCATCTTCCCATATCTCTTTACTTAAAAAATCATCTTTTAATATTTTCCTATCATATGTTTTGTCTATCTCAACACTTTGATTGTCTTCAAATTCCCATAAATTAAAAGATGATCGTCCATCTAAATTTACTATATTCTCAATATAATTTTCAAGCTCTCTTATATTTCCAGGCCAATCATAGTCTAATAACTTATTATATAAACTTTTATCAAGCTCTGGTATTGATTTATTCAACTGAAAAGATTTAATCCTTAAGAAGAAGTCAATAAGCATTTTCACATCGCCTTTTCTCTCTCTTAAAGGCGGTAAAGTGATTGGAATTACACATAATCTATAGTATAAATCTTCTCTAAAATTCCCTTTTTGAACTTCTCTTTTTAAATTTTTATTAGTTGCTGCTATAACTCTTACATCTATAGGAATCTCTTTGCTTCCACCAAGTCTTGTAACTCTTCCATTTTGAAGCACTCTTAACAGCTTAACCTGTGCATCAAGCGGCATTTCCCCAATTTCGTCCAAAAACAGAGTACCTCCGCTTGCAATCTCAAACTTACCTGGATTTCCGCCTCTTTTTCCTCCTGTAAAAGTCCCATCCTCATACCCAAACAATTCACTTTCTATTATATTAGCTGGTATAGCTCCACAATTTATTGCAACAAATTTATTTCTTCTTCGCAAACTATAATTATGCATAGCCTGTGCTAATATTTCTTTACCGGTTCCACTTTCCCCTTGAATTAGAACAGTTGAAGGACTATTTGCAATAACCTTACAGTTAGTTATCACATTAACAATGGCTGCACTATCTCCAATTATATCATTAAAAGTAAAAAATGCCCCTGTTGCATTTTTGTTGTCTTTTCCTTCTTTTTCATAACTTATTGTTACAACCATACCTATAATATTATCTTTATGTTTAAGACCTTTAAAAAGCAACCTTATTTTATGTCTGCTTGTATGTTTTAATTTTAATTCCTTTATAATATCACCATTATGGTTTTCAAGTTCCTCTATTACATTTCCCAAATCAGGCAAAATATAATGTATATCTTGACTTATTATCAAATCCTTATCTATATTAAATATCTCTACTCCAAGTTTATTTATATTTATTACTTTATACTCTTTATTTACTATCATGATGCCTTTATCAACATTATCTATGACACTCTCCATATAGTTATAGGTTTGATTCAATATGTCGCGTATCCCCTTCTTGTCCAATTCATTTTCGATTGCCTTTACACCAAAAACAACTAATCCTAAAGTATGTGGATGCTTCATATCTCTTCTACCTGTTAAGTTCAATGTTCCAATAATTTCTCCCTTTGTATTATGAATAGGTGCAGCAGAGCATGTTAAATTGTGGAACCTTTTTATGTAATGCTCAGTTGCAGTTATCTGAATACACCTGTCTTCTTTAATTGCTGTTCCCATTGCATTAGTACCTATATTTTGCTCGTCCATATAAGCCCCAACTTCAAGATTATTCCCCCCAAGCTTACTATTATTTTCTTCTGCTCCTTTAATATATAGAATGCACCCATTTTTATCTGTTAACACTATAATAAATTCATTATCCATAACTGCTGAAAATACCATATCTATGTATATTTTAGATACTTCTATTAATTCTTTATTAATAGTTAATATATTTTCTAATTCTTCACCAGTAAGAATCTTATTTGAGTGATCTGAATTTTTTTCAACTCCATAACTTTCACTTCTCTTATGTGAGTTTTCAATTAATAGTTCTTTATTCTCCATAACGTACCTCCATTCTTTAGTAAAATTCTTTATCTTCACATAAATTTACCCAATCTTTTAATATCTCACTACAATTTCTTAGATACATTTTTTCATTTTCATCACTTATTTACTAAAACTCTATAATTATTTACTGATATTTTAATAATTTATTTTTTTATTCTATATTAATACCTTTCTCTCCCTTTACCAAAATACACTTTTAAAATCTACTTATATTTTAACATAAAATAGAGTTTTCTTTACATTAACTCACAATAAACTCCAAAAATCTTAAATATATCAGATTTAACTGCTCTGTTATATATAAACCAACTAAGACCTGAATTTATGCATATAGCTCGCCGAAATAAGAATTATGCTGTTGTTCCAGTTTCTAAGGAATTATGATGGATGATCCCAAGATTACAAGTTGCACACAAGATGCTATCATCAAAGGCAAGCGCTCACAGAGAAAGTTCGAAGAACGAAATGTAAAATGCTCATAGAGAAAGTTCTGCTTACCAAATGTAAAATTTGGAGCATCACTTTTCGATTCTCACTTTTTGAACTAGCATACTTGAAACAACTTATAATCTAGGAATCAGAGCCATCAAATTCCTAATGAAACATTTCACAAATGCATAATTCTTATTTCTAGTTGGGATATATTTCATAGTATAAATCTAACTTATAATTGGTTTATCCATATAGATATCCAATTTAAGAATTCAACTTATTAGATGAATGTATTTACAAATTTACTAAAACTTTAAGTTCATATCTTCACTAGAAATCATAAATATATTTGTGAAGAAAACATTTGAAAATGAGCTGTTAAAGGTTCTTTGCTGTAGGTTGTTCCATTTTAGCTTGTCAAACTGAAAGTTGGAGCATGCTAAAGTGGATACAACCTGCTGCTTAGAACCTTCAGCGATATTTTCATAGCTTTTCGGAATCAAAATATTTATGATTTCGGTGATGTATACGCATAAGTATAGATTATAGTAGGCTTATCTATATTTCTACATAAAAATAAAAAAAGGTAAATTAAGCATTATCACTCAATTTACCTTTAAAAATAATTATACTTGTAAAAACTTTTCATAAGTCTCTATTTTATCCTCTCTGTTGTTTTTCTTTAGCCATTTATTATATTCTAAAATGACTTCTTCTACTGTTTTTAAATCTAGCTTAACATTCTTTTTTTTGTTCATTTCAGCGTACATATTAATTTTAATTATATTCCCCATGTTGTTCTCACCTCTTTTAAATATATGATAATATTAAATTCTTGTGATTTTTATACAAAAATAATTAAAACTTTATGACTTTTTGTAAACATTATCACACAATATAAAAAATTTTTTATATTGCCTATAATACATTATTGACAACATTTACACTTTCTAATATATATATTACCATTAAATTTTGTCAGTTTTTTGTCAATTGAAAATGTTTTCTTAAAATTTTACTAAAAAATAAAAGTATATAACAAGAGAACCCTATCCAGGGTTCTCTTACACAGATGTTTAGTTTAATATTTTGCTTAATGCATAATTAATAGAATCTTTCAAACCTTCAAATGACATTTCGTCCATTGTTATCGAAGGTTCATCTTTTACTACATATTCTTCACCTTTGCAACTTATTAATATTGCTTTTTCTATACTACTGCTTAATTCACGATTTTTATGTTTTGATATTTTCACTTCATTACCATTTCCATCTACACTGTATCTTATAAAAATATTTGCTTTTCTACCTGGAAATATTATAGCATTTTCATCTGGGACAAATTCAACATACTTGTCTGCATTTCTACTACTAAATAACTCATTCATTAAAGTTATTATGCTATTTATCTCTTTATCTACATTTTCTTTACTAATTTTTTTCGGGCATAAGCTATGTACATAGTTTTCAATCCATGACTTCTGATTAAATTCCATATCCTCACCTCTTTCCATAATAATAATTATACAAAAAAGGAGAAATTCCTCTAAAAATATTAAATCTCACTTAACTGTTTCCATAAATATTTTATTATAGACTCTCATTTCCTCTAATTTTGTTATTATTTTTTCATCTATTTTTAATAAGTTCTTATCTATAAGTTCTATTTTCTCTGAATCACTTATATTTTCTCTGCAAAAGCTCAATATTTTTTTATATGATTCCATTTGCATTTTAATCAAAGCTTCATACTGTTGGTTAGTTAAATCAACAAATTCTATTTCTTTACTAGTCATATTAGCCGCCTTTCTAAAAATTCAGTATGATTTTACATTATATTTATTAGTACTATCTTATTATCTTTAAATATAGGAACTATTTTCCTCAGTAAATCATTATCTTGTATGTACTTGATTGCTTCATCAAATTCATCAATACTCATTCCTATCTGCTCATATCCCAAAGATTTAGGAACATTAACTCCTTCAATATTTTCACATGGCATATTTTTTATTATTTCTAATATTATATCTACATTTTGATTCATTAACTCATCCCCTTAATATAGATAATTATATAAAAGTTTATATTTCCCTTCTATAATTTTATATTAATTCAAATATTAGTAATAATCATCCATTACATTTTTCTTAAAGTATTTCCATTTTTAAAGCTTTTTCAAACTCTTCACACTTCATTTTTATATATGGATTTTTATCATAACACACTCTACTATCCTCTTGGTGCATACATAATTACAATAACACCTACTAGAGCTATACATCCACCAATTAAATCAAACTTATCGGGTACTATATTATCAATTTTCCATCCCCATAAAATTGACATTACAATAAATATTCCTCCATATGCTGCATATACCTTACCAAAATTAGCATTTGAAGGCTGTAACGTAGGAATTATTCCATATAAAATTAATATGACCGCTCCTATAACTCCATATAAATAGCTTTTTCCATCTCGTAACCATATCCATATAAGATATCCACCTCCAATTTCAAATATTCCAGCCAATATAAAATATAATATTGATTTTATAATCTCCATTTTCTTTCCTCCGAGTGTAAGCATTTATATAATCATTAAAAAGACATCCTTAAATTTATATCTACTACTAGGCTAAATTATAGCATATATTGTAAATATGATCTAATTGTTGTAAAGTCACTTTCTAATTGATTAGGTGACCTATAGTGCATTAACATATCTCTTAACTAAATACGCAAAAAAATACAGCCAAGTTATGGCTGTATCTTATATAAAATTTAGGGGAGATTAAGAGTGGGGTTTGGATATCTTTTGTATAAATTTATATTAACACAATATTAAAAAATAATCTATATTTTTTGATATTGATTATCAGGTTTTTTTCGACAAACGCTTTTAATGTATTTATAGTGCTAAAAGAAGAATTTATCTAAGTTTTATAATTATTTTGCCTCTTACTTTATAAATAAGAAAAGAGATAACCATCTCTATAGTCATCTCTTTTCGAAATATCTTTAGTTTATTTAAATCTTTAGTTTTTTCAAATCATTTGTTATGTATATAATATACCATAGTATGACATATTAGTCTATATTTTTTCATCAAATCTTTTTACAAAAAGACAAATTTATTATTTTATTGTTCCATTCGCTTAGGTATATTATTTCTAAATTCTACCGGAGTTATTCCATATGCTTTCTTAAACAATCTAATAAAATGCTCTACATTTTCATAACCAACTTGCTCTGCAATATTTTCCACTGTCATTCCACTTCCTTTAAGTAAACTCTTAGCTTTATCCATTCTAATTTGTTTTACTATATCCACAAAAGTACTATTTGTACTTTCTTTAATATATTTCGATAAGTAAGGCTTAGATAAGTAAAAAGTTTCTGAAAGCTTTTCTAATGTGACCGTCTTATAGTTTGATTGAATATAATTCAATACCTCTGTCATTCTACTATCTGATCTTTTCATATTCTTAATCTCTTCTAATTGATTAACTGCTACTGCTAAAGCTGCAATTGATGAATTAATAATATCATTTTCTATTCCTACGCCCCAATAAAGCTTATTATGGCATTTAATTCCCACATAAGTAACAGCTTTTGATGATGACCCTCTTGTTAATGAATGTTCTTCATATACATCTAATTCATAATCAATATCAAAATACTGTTTAATTGCATTGCTAACTGCATCTAATCTTCCGTTTCCATGCGCTGTTATGCATTGTATTTTCCCACCATGACAAATCGTAGTATCGGCTGCCATCTCCTCACCTTGTATAAAATGACATTCTGGAATTTGAAATACGTGGGAGTTACGAATAAACTTCTCTTCTAAAATTTTATAAATTCCTTCTGGTGTTAATTCTCTATGAGCCTTATCTGATACATCCTTTACTGTATAACCAAATGCTTCCTGCATCTGTTTTGGAAGCGATATTCCGAAATTCTTTTGTAATATATAAGCCACTCCACCTTTACCTGATTGGCTATTAATACGAATAACATCTGAATCATATTGACGCCCCACATCCATTGGATCAATAGGTAAATATGGAACTTCCCAATACTCACACTCTTTATTTTCACGCCACTTTATTCCCTTCGAAATAGCATCCTGATGAGAACCTGAAAAGGCAGTAAACACTAATTCACCAGCATATGGTTGGCGCATACCTACTTGCATATTGGTTAATCTTTCATAATTTTCAACTATTTCAGGCATATTTCTAAAATTCAAATTAGGGTCTACACCATGAGAGTAAAGATTCATAGCAACTGTAACAATATCTAAATTTCCTGTTCTCTCGCCATTACCAAATAGAGTTCCTTCTATTCTATCTGCACCTGCAAGTATACCAAACTCTGCGTCACTCACTCCACTTCCTCTATCATTATGTGGATGTAAGCATAAAGTTACAGCATCCCTATACTTTAAGTTTTTGTGAATATATTCAACTTGGCAAGCAAATACATGAGGCATTGCATTTTCAACTGTTGTAGGAATATTAATTATTGCCTTCTCTTCTTTAGTCGGCTTCCAAACATCCAATACTGCATTACATACTTCTACCGCATAATCTACTTCTGTTCCCGGAAAACTTTCTGGACTATATTGAAATGAATAGTTTCCTTTTTCTTCTTTTGCTATTTCTTTTAGAAGTTTTGCCCCATTTACAGCAAGCTGCTTAATTTCATCCTTAGATTTACCAAAAACCTGTTCCCTTTGTGCAACTGAAGTTGAGTTATATAAATGAATTACTGCATGCGGAGCCCCTTTAACCGCCTGAAAAGTCTTTCTAATGATATGTTCTCTAGCTTGAGTTAAAACCTGAATTGATACATCATTAGGAATCATATTTTTCTCAATTAATGTCCTTATAAATTGATATTCTGTTTCAGAAGCAGCCGGAAACCCTACTTCAATTTCTTTAAAACCTATTTTTACTAACATATTAAAAAATTCTAACTTTTCTTCTAAACTCATAGGTTCAATTAATGATTGATTTCCATCACGTAAATCAACACTACACCATCTAGGCGCTTTATCTATATAATCTTTTTTCACCCAATCGTATGTCACTTTTGGTGGCATAAAATACATTCTTTTATACTTTTCAAAATTTTCCATCCCTATCACTCCCCAATATAGCAATTTTATAAATGCGCTTACATATATCTATTGAAATATTAATTATATCTATTTTGGCATTAATCAATACATTTTATTATGCGCTTTATGAAAATTTTGCCTTTTGCTTTATGATATATAGAATAGCACATTTTAAATAGTAATTTTAGTGATAAATTTAATCATTTTTGTTGATGTATTTTAATATGCTACATATTAGCTTGCATAATTATAGGGCATATAATAAATTACTCTTCAATCTCTACAAGTTATTTATCTTTGACAATTTCCGCAAACAGAAAGAAAGAGATATTTATTTAAATTCAAATATCTCTTTCTTATTATCACTTAATCATTAACTTATATTTTTTACTAATTAGTTGCATACTAATCCACTGTTTCTCACACCAGGTTCTTATCTTACCTTGATTTATTTACGTATACAACATCTGCTTCAGTTAAGACTCATTATATTAATGCTAATCTAGCCTTTCAAAAGTGACTCTTCCCATAAACTCTCATCTCTAAAACCGACAAGTACAAAGTCATCTCCAACTACAATAGGGCGCTTAACCAACATTCCGTTTGTTGATAAAAGCTTTACCTGTTCTTCCTCTGAAAGTTCCTTAAGCTTTTGACTCAAATTCATCTCTTTATATAAAGTTCCACTTGTGTTAAAAAACTTTTTAATTGGCAAGCCACTTTTCTTTATCCATTCTTGAAGTTCTTCTATTTTAGGATTGTTATCAACTATATGTCTATCCTCATATTCAACTTGATGTTCATCGAGCCACTTTTTTGCTCGTTTGCAAGTTGTACATTTTGGATACTCTACGAATAAATAAGACATTCTTATTCCTCCCTTTCAATCTAAAACATTAAATAAGCTTTTTCATCATTATATACCACTTTGCCGCAGCTTCCAACATACTATAAAAAAATAAGCGTAAGTGTTTATCTACCTGCCTATAGAAATCACTTACACTTATACAATATTAATTATTGTTCGAGGACAGGAATTAAGAAAGATGCAACATATAAATTGCTGTCTGTTCGTAATGAGTGCAAGACTCCAATATGTTTTCTTTTTAAGCAGATTTTTATATCAGTAACATTATCACACGAATTACATATTTTGTTTATTATTTCATAGGTATACTAGCAATTAATATCGAATAATTATCTATATTTACAGTATCTTGTGTTAATATCATCTTTTTGCATGAATTGTCTGTCTTTATATGCCTATCAATTACCTCTAGTATTTCCTCCCTTATAGAATCTAAAACATCACTAGATATATCAGTTTTATCATGTACCAATATAAGTTTTAGCCTCTCCCTCTCTAGACCATTTGATGAAGAAGAAGTTGAAGAAAATAAATTCATCATAATTACCCCCTATGTTATTTAATTTAAAAAATATTGTTTATAAAAAGAATTATTACAACTTTATTCTACAAAATATATTGTTGCAAATTTGTGGCAAGATATTATTATTTTTAGAAATCAAATAAAATAAAAGGTTAAAAATGTAAATTATGTATATTTCTAACCTTTCTTGGAGTATTTATTTTTATTTTATAATATAAATTATTATTCGAATTATGTATAATAGTCTAATATTCCCTAATATTTGTAAATGCTTATAGTACCCATCGTAAAAATTATTAGCTAGTGATCTAAAATGTATTTGTATAATTCTTTTACAGCTGCTGATGGCTCCATCTGCAAATCATTTTCCATCATTTCATAGTACTCATTATAATATTTTTCTGCTTTTTTTATTCCACCGATCTTATAATGAAGCATCAACGCATTTTCTCTCATTTCCTCATCGTAAGGTTCATATTTAATAATAAGCTCAACAAGTTTTAAAATCTTAATTGGCTCAGCATTAATATCCTTATAATATTTTACAAGTTTACGTGCTCCATTCAAAAAATATCTATGATAATTTTCTCTTTCAAAGTAGCACCAATCACTATTGAAATCTTCAAGAAGCATATATTTATAATCAAGAATAATACCTTCATAGCCTTCTAAGTTAGAAGCATTTATTTCAGTTATATTAAATACTAAGTTTTCTAATTCAAATGCGTCTATTCTTATATCTGGTTCTGCCACTTGTAATTTATATCCATTTCCAGTAGATATGATTGAAATTTTTATAGAATTTTCTCTAAAAGTTTTATTTAATCGGCTAATTGTACTTCTAAGATTAATATCTGCTTTTTCTTTATCCTTATCTGGCCATACTTCGTTCATTAATCTCCATTTAGATATCTCCTTATTATCTTTACCTAGAAGCATGAAAGCAAAGATTTCAGCACTTTTAGCTGTCATCCACCTAATAGGTTTCTTTTCATCTCCTATATATAGATACCCCTCCAAATAAAGAAATTTTTATCTTTTTATTTGGACAGACATTAGAATTTAAAAATCTTCTCTTTTTCACACGTTCAATTGAACTATATAGTTCTTCAACTATGATTGGCTTTAACAAATAATCTATAGCATTAACTCGAAATGCATTGAGTGCATATTGATTATAAGCTGTAATAAATACAATTTCACATTCATATCCACTTGAATTAACCATTTCTGCAAACTGTAATCCATTAATTTCCGGCATTTCTATATCTAAAAACAACACATCAGGTTTAAATCGCTTTATATTATCAAGAGCTTCATGAGGATTTGTATATCCTTCAACTTCAGCACTTGTATCTCTAATTAATTCACAAATATGATCATTAGTTAAAGTTTCATCATCTACCACCATTGCCTTAATCATAACTTCAATCCCTTGCTCTTAAATATTTAATTTCACAGGTATATTTATTGTAGAAGTAGTTCCTTGCCCTACCTTACTTTCGATAATTATACCATGTCCATACTCATTTATAAGTCTTTTGTTAACATTTTTCAATCCACTATTTATTGATATACTATAGTCCAATAATCTCTTCAACTTTTCAGAATCTATCCCTACTCCATCATCCTGTATTACAATTTTAATATAATTATTACTTTTCTTAATAGATATCTTTACTATACCGCCAGAAATGCGTTTCACTAATCCATGGCGTATTGAATTCTCTACTAGAGGTTGTATAACTAATGCTGGAATAGTATTTTGCAAACACTCTTCATCAATATCAAATTCAAATTCAAGCCTTTCCCCAAACCTAGCCTTCTCTAACTTCACATAAGATCTGACAAAAGATATTTCTTCCTTTAAGCTTATAAACGAATTGTAAGGGTCTATATCAAAGGTGAAACGTAAATATTTGCTTAATTCTCCAAGAAGCTCTCCTGCCTTTTTCCCATCTCTATAGCACAGTGAAACAATAACACTTAAAGTATTATACAAAAAATGAGGTCTTATTTGAGATTGTAAAAATACAGTTTCCATTTTCAAAGCTTCTTTTACTGCAATTCTCATTTTTTGGAGAGTTGTTACTCTAGCTTTTAATTCCATAAAATTAAAAGGTTTGATTAAAAAATCGTTAGCACCTGCTTCAAAACCTAATGCTATATCATCTGGTGTACTTCTGACTGTTAAAAGTAATATTGGAAGTTCAAATAGCTTGTACTCTTCTCTTATCCTTTTACACACATCGTAGCCAGATAATCCTGGCATCATTACGTCAAGTAATACAATTGATATATCTTTATGTTTTTTAACTAATTCTAAGGCATCTGCCCCGTTATATGCAACTAAAGTTTCATAATTACTGTCATAAAATATTTCTTGTAAAACTTTGATATTGCATACATCATCATCAACAAGTAAAATCTTTAGCTTTTTTCCACTGCTTTTATTTTCGGTTGTTTCACACAATATATTAGTACTAAGTTTTTCATCGCTCCTTGAGGTAATGATATTATTTTTAATATTCTGTTCTTCTTGTCTAATGACGTCACTATTTTCATTTGCTTTAGGCATCTTTACAACAAATATTGAGCCCTTATCTGGTTCTGACCACTTCAGATACAGTTCCCCACCAATTCTAGATGCAAGCAACTTAGAAATAGAAAGTCCAAGTCCAGATGGAAATATTCCATTAAAAACATTTTTATCTATATCAATGTTTCTTTCAAATATTTCATCATGATACTTTTCGTCAATGCCTATACCTGTATCTTCAATTGTTATATTAATATAATTCTTTTCTACTACATCAGCTTTAATTTGAATAAATCCATTTTCAGTGTATTTCAATGAGTTAACTATAAGATTAAATAAAATTTGCTTAAACCTATTTTCATCTGTATAAACATAATATTCTCCAATTGGCACACTATTAATTAACTGTATTTCTTCATTCTTTCTCATATAAGCCAAAATATCAAATACTGCCTGTACAATACCATTAATATCAAATACTTTCTTATTAACCTTGAGATCTTCATTCTGCATACTTTGAAAGTCAATTATATCATTTACAAGGCTTGATAATCTTGTCGTTGTGGATATTATGTATGCTAAATTTTCATCTACCTTTGCTGTGTTTCTATCATTTTTATTTAAAATAGTCTGGGCAATATTTATTATTCCATGCAAAGGAGTTTTAAACTCATGAGAAGTGCTGATTAAAAATTCATTTCTTAACTTGTCTAATGATATTAAATCGCTATTTATTGTCTGAATTTTATTATATGCATTTATATGTTGCTTCAAAATAACAACCAAAACCGCAAGTAAGAAAATAAAGTATGTAATAAAGGGAATTACGTTGCTCTTAATTATTGAAGAATAGTATAATACAAAAATGCAATATTGAGTTAAAGCCGCAATAACTCCACAAAGCAAAAGTATTGTTCCTTTTTTCCCTATTTCTCCATATCTTTTATGATAAATTGCTTTCATAATTGATAGAGCCACAAGAACAGAAATTAATATATTTATTATATCAATTATATTTTCAAATAATCCCACAAGTTCCATTGGTATTAGTAAAACTGCAAAAATACTAGCAAAAATTATATACTTTGCTATTTTTATATTTTTTCTAGTAATAAAATCATTGCCACATTTTCGTATAAGTAAGAGAACTAGATATATACTCAAGCTTATTAATGCTAGCTTTATTTTCAAAATTCCAAAATACGGCATAAAGGAAAAAATTTTATTAAATATCTTTTCATTTACCGTGGATGAAACAAAAGCATAAATTATACATATGCTTCCAATATACAAAAATTTCTTTTGTTTAATATTTTTTAAATAAATTCCAATGTAGTACACCCCAAAGATGCCTAAAATTAATATATTTGCTATATCTAATACGATAAATATGATATAGTAATCTAATATTTCTTCGTATTCTCCGAAGAAAACACTTTGGATTATCCCTCCACTAAAATAATCTAAATTTGCTACCTGAATAATAACATCTAAAGTATCTCCTTCTGGCTTAAAGCATGTAACAGTCCGTTGAATATCTGAAAAATATCCTTCTTCAAAACTTGGCTCTGGGTTACCTCTTTGTCCAATTTCTTTTCCGTTCACAAATATTTTGTTTGCTGACCGTATATGAGTAGTCTTTATACCATACATTAAGACACTTTTATTTATCTTAATTTTTACTCTATAAGTTCCAATTCCTTTATCAGATATCACATCATTTGGAATTTGGTTTCTCCACGGGCCAGGAGTGTTAATGTAAAACTTATGTAATGCCACTTCATTATTAATATCTGAAGGAGATAAAAGTTCATTAGGATAGAACTCCCAATATCCATCTAATTTTACATTTCCGTCCTTATTAAAATCCCAATCAGAAAGATCTATAAAACCATTTTCAACTAAAGGCGTTTTATTATAGAAACTTTTGCTCATAGAATAACCTATAGAAAATACTAATAAAATTATCAATCCAAATAGTAGATATATATATTTCTTTCTCAATTTTACTTAACCCCTCATCCATACCCTTAAAATTTTTATTTTAAAATATCTATTTTTTAATATGAATATATAAAACTTTTGCTCCTCAGAAACATAATTTCTATAATCCCCTTTAAATATTAACCGTTATACTTACCTAATCATTTATAAATATAATAATGCGCATAAATAAAAACATATGATAAAGACATAGTAAAAAATCAGATAACTACCGTCTTATTATATGTTTTCTATAAATAAGCGAATTTTAATATATTAATCTAACCATTATAATTAAGATCACTTCTTTGTAATTATATTAATATAATAAAAACTTAATCTCATGTTCAAAGCTTTAAACAAAACAAATCAATCATGACTAAGGATTAATTAGTTCCAGTTGATCGGTTACATAACCAACTTCAAATATTTAAAATAATTATATAAAAAGGAACTACTTAAAGTTCCCATATCAACATTTTTTATATAATATACGTTGCAAAAATAATTCTTCATCATAATTCTAAAAATATTGTAAAAATTTTAGTCGTAATTGTAAATTGTGAAATGTGCATTGTGAATTACAACATATATATTTATTATTTTAATACAATTAAATATATTTTATCATTAGAATGTGAGAAAATCAATATTTGATTCACTTCAAATATTAGTAAAGCAGCCCCAAATTAAGTTCTAACTTGGAGCTACTTATAGCTTTATATGTTTTTAGTCCCGAATATACTGTATATGTAACAATGAATAATATTAACAGATAAAGTGACCATTTAAGACCAGTTCTTACTTTTATTCCTCTTATTAAGTTTTCTATTCTCCTTGTTAAAATCCCCATAATCAAAGTTATTCTTAAATTTGTTTTTTTTGTGAGAATAATTTCCATCATCAAATTCATCATTTTCCTTAATTGTTCTTGTATATGCCTCAATTATATCTTTGTATTTTTCTTCTAAATCCATCTCATCTCATCCCCCTGAATATCAAAAGTATTATAATGCTTTTAAGTTAAAATACACTCCCCATTATCACGATGCTTACAAGTATGTATTATTTCTTTTATATTACTTTCATCATCTAATACATAACAACATCTTATTGGAAATATCTTTCCACAAGTTAAAATATAATTTTCTTTTACTTTTACTTTTCTATCTGTGAATTCACAATAGATTTCATAGTTCTTTAATGTTGACATAAATTCATCATCCTTATAAACCATTTATTAGTCAAATTAGAAACACGATCAAATTACAGAATAAACACTTATTAAAGACATTTTTCCTTAATTTCTTTACACTCAAATAGATCTATTTCATTCAACTTTAAATCAGTTAGCTCAACAACTTCTCGTGCAATCTTATTCATCTTAATTAAAAATTCTTCTTTTTCTTCTTCTTTAACGATAAATCCATCAAATCTTATATCAAATTCTTCTGCAAATTTTGAATTTAAATTCACAAGCCAACTACTCATAAATTCCACCTGCCCTCTGTTTAGAATAAATACACATCCTGATTTATAGATCTTTTTTATATTTATCATTAAAATCAGTCATAAAACTTCACTACTGGTGGATTAGTTTAGAATCAAGCATCGTTTACATTTCTTTTTCCCATATATATTGAGATATGAGTTCGTATAAAAAGCATATACTTTCTTCTATATAACTGTTCAACTTTTTTGACAAATAATTAATTATTATTACATAGTAAAACACTCACCACTCTTCCATTCTTCTTTTATTTTTTATTTTAATTAAACTTAAACACTAGCAAAAATACTATAAATAAATCTTATCACAGCTTATTCATATTTTTTGTCTTATTTTGTATTTTAAAAAAATATTTTTTCAAAATATATATTGAAATTAAATTTTATACGTTTTAACATTAATTAATTCACTAGGATCACCTTACGTTCCAAATATCAACTTATTTATCGAAGTAGAAGTACATTAATCCGTAATAATTTATCTAATCTAATGACAATAAATTAATGGGTTTCTCAAATAACTTTCTTAACTATTCTGATATAATATTAATCTTAGCTTTAAGCAAATAAGACTCAAATTTTTCATCTGAAGTTATAAAACTATTGATAATCTTTCCTATTTCATATTGTTGCTTTGTAATATTCATTTTTTTATCCGGGAAAGGAATAAAACATGTACATGCATCTACAAAAACTCCATATACCACCTTAATTATTTGCTCCCTATATTTAAGAATAAACCTTTTATTGTATGCATGTTTATTAGGAAAAATACTTGTCCAATCTTCATAACATGTATCATCACTATTTTCAAGCCACTTTATATCATTTTTTATAATTATATCGATATTATTTCTATATAAATATACTCCTATATCATCCTCATAACACCAATCACTCATATCACTTGAGCATATTTGTTCAAAATATTCCTCATATTTCATTTCTCTCACTCCATCTAATAATCCTTCATCGCTCCACCCAAATCACTTATCAAACAACGTTATTAAGTGTCTTGATACTTTAATTCCTTTTAAACTTTTTTCACACTCAGCCCTAATAAATCTCCTTAACTTATGAAACAGTAAGTTTATTACAAAATCTACAATTAATCATGAGAACTTGCTCTTATTTGGGTAATCAGTTATTTAATGAAACACTAATTCGTAATATATATAACCAAAATATTAATTATAAGCATAATTACAAACAAACATATAAATGTAGATAGTTTAAAATCTTTCATGAAATCTTTCATAATCTCTACCTTTCTCTGTTAATATAAAGATTAAACATCACCACTTCATGTGCTAAATATTTTTATCTTTGCTTTATAGTTTCACTCGCATTATATTAAAAGCTTCTTAACAATTAATTGCGAATTAACTCCCGTCTTTAAATGTAATTCAGTTACCTTTGAATACGAAATGTCATTATCATACTCTATGTATGCATTATCTAAGACACAATGTCCTACAAATTTATTGTTAAGAAGCGTATAAAAATCAATAATATACGGCTTTACATTATCGTAGCTTATTTTATCTATAGAATTATAAAGAATGGTTATTTCCTCATTATCCAATCTAATATTTATAAATTCTTCACTCCCATAATTCAATTGTTTTTTTATAAAACTTACTTCTTTTGATAAATCAAACTTAATTTTTCCAACTTGTATACCATATTTTTCTCTTGTATTCTTAGATCTAATTTCTATATCATTAATTAAATGAACCATATACTTTTCACCCTCCATAACCTCTATTGTCTTATACCCAATTTTAAATCTACCACAGTAAACCACTATGAATTTTATTTCGCTGATTCCTTTAAGATTACATAAACAATCTGTTTAAACATCCATAAGAAACTTGCCTATATCTTTATCCAATTCTATTACATGTTTTCGCCACCAATGGGACATTTTTTGTTGTTCGCTTATTACAAATAACGTAGATACGCCTGTAGTTTCGAACACTTTTCTCAATTCTTTTAAATTATTTTTGAAAATTTCATGTTCCTTATGCTGAATCTCATAATTAGGATAATTATTTTTCTTTTGAATTTCCTCCTCATCGTTGAAATGTCTAATTACATACTCTTCAAGAAAATTCAAAGTTGTAATCATCTCCTCTTTTCCTTTTGCACTTTTCATAGAACATACAAGTAAATTAATTCTATTAAACAATTCTTTGTGTTGTCTATCTATCTTATCAACACCAACCGACCACATTTTATCCCATATTAAATCCATCCCTTTTCACCTCTCATACATATTTTCCTACGTTAAAATTTCGAATTACTTTTACCACACATAATCTCCCTATTTAAATCTCAGCCTGATTAATCCCATAGTCAACCACCTTCCTAGAATTTCATTTCTTTTATGTAATTAAATTTTTCTACAAAATACACCCAAAAACCTTCTTTTTGTGTCAGAATATTTTTTCTTTTTTTCGTCATTTAATCACTTTTTTCTGTGTTTTTTCTTTTTCTATCCTTGTTTTTATAATATTATTTGTATATATTTGTCGTTATTAAAATTAAATTGTAATACGATTTTTTCTATAATCATTTATCCTTTTACATATAAATTCATTTTTTATAAAATTCCATTAATAGATAACCCAAAATCAATATTCTAATTTTAATGTTTAATCAATATTCATCACAGTAATAATAAAAGCTAGGCATATTTTAAAATGTACCCTTTGTCAAGGACAATTTAAAAAAAGATAGACTAATTTAAAAGATGATTTCTGTATTTAACGGGA
>NZ_JBJIAB010000039.1:0-53202 GCF_045310795.1 Candidatus Clostridium helianthi | reverse complement strand
TTAATCTTAGCTTACTCAAATAAAGAATTGCTGGTTTACTTAAATGTATTTATCTTATTCTGTTCAATTTTCAAAGATCTTGTTGCCTTCAAGCAACTCATTTAGTTTATCATCACTTCACATCAATGTCAACACTTTTTTTTAATTTCTAGCATTTTTCATCAACTCTCGTGACAACAAAACCTATTATATCATCATATTTATTACTTATGTTTTATTTTGCACTATTTTAAGATAAATATTCTTTATTTTCTCTTTTTTTCTTTTTATTACTCATTTATTAACACAGCGACACGCATGGATATGTTTAACTTCATTTTTCTATTTATTCATATTAATTAGTGCCGCTATGTCATAATTCCAATATTCAGTTTTTATTTTTTCTTTACCATATTCCAACTCTATCTTCTGGTCTTACATACATTTTATCTCCTTCTTTTATATTGTAAGTTTTATAAAAATCCTCAAATTGAGATAAAACTGCATTTACTCTGACCTTTTTAGGCGCATGTGGATCGTTGTTTAATAAATACTCTTTTAATTCATTCGTTGATATTTCTCTCCATACTGTTGCGTAGTTTTCAAATAAATCCTTTAGGTTAGGATCTTCCATTTTTTTTGCAATATCTAAAACACAAGCCATCCCGCCTAAATCACTTATGTTTTCTCCTACGGTTAAGATTCCATTTACATTTTTTTCATTACCCGTCTTTATATTAGAATAATAATCTACTACCCTTTTACTCCTGTTTGTAAATTCCTTATAATCATTTTGATTCCACCAATTTTTTAATTTACCAGTTTCATCAAATTGAGCGCCTGTATTATCGAATGCATGGGTAAGTTCATGCCCAATAACAACTCCAATTCCGCCAAGGTTTTTTTCTTTTTTTGCATTTTTATTATAAAATGGCGCTTGTAATATTCCTGCTGGAAATACAATTTCATTATTTAAAGCATTATAGTAGGCATTTACAGTACAAGGTCCCATGTTCCATTCATTTTTATCAACTTCACGATTTAACTTAGAAAACTGTTTTTTACTTTGAGATGTATATATACTTATTAAGTTATCAACTAATGATCCCCCTTCGCCATAAGAATTTATTACTACATCGCTATAGTCATTCCACTTTTCAGGATAACCCACTTTAACATTGACATTTTCCAATTTTCTGAGTGCCTTCTCTTTAGTTGATTTACTCATCCAAGTATTGCTTTGTAATCTATCTTCAAAATTTTCAATTATCTCTTTTGACATCTTTTCCACATCATTCTTCGATTCCTCATCAAAATGTTTATTTACATACAGCTTGCTTATAATCTCATTCAATTGTCCACTAACAAACTTCACCCCTGAACCTTCATCTAATTCGGAGCACTCTACTCCATAAAGCACTTTTCTTAGTTCATTACATGCCTCTCTATGTTTCGATGTTAAGTAATTATCTGTGTTTATTAATACATTTGTTTTAAAATAAGTTTTTATATCTTCCAGATTATCTTCACTAATAAGTGAATTTACTAATTTTAATTCTTCTGGGTTTTCCACTATTATTTTTTTGGGACTATTAATATTTAATTTATTTAATAATCCAGGTATATCTGCATTAGGTATTAACTTATTTAATTCTTTTACTGTATATAGATTATAAGAATTTTGTATTCGGTTTTCATCTTTAGCTTCCTCTTCATAAGAAGGTATCTTTTTAGCAAGTTCATTCTCAATATTAAAAAAAGTTTCTGCATTTTTCTTTGCTACATCTTCATTTTCTCCATATAGCATATGTAGTTTAGCTATATAATCTATATATATCTGTTTTATTTTTTGACTCTTATCACTAGTATCCTTATAGTAAAACGAATTTCCTAATCCAAGATTACTTCTAGAAACATACAAAGCATTAATGTTACTATTCTTATAGTCTGGACCGACACCTAAGTTTATTAGAGGTTGAAAATATGAGAATTCATCATCCTTCAATATAGATTTAAGATCATTCGTATCCTTAATTTCATTTATTTGATTCATATATTTCTCTAAGGGTTTTGTCCCTAATTCATCTCTTTTTTTCATATCTAGATAGTTGTTATATAAGTTTAAAACTTTTAACTCATCGCTATTCTTATCATAACTGTCTTTATTTTTTTGTATATCTGATATTATATTAAAAATATCTCCATTAACTCTCCCACATACTTCCTCAAATGTTCCATAGGAAATGTATCCATCCTCAAGCTTTACCTTTGATAACCATTCCTTATTTACTGCATTATAAAAATCATCCTCTATTCTAGCATCACTATATGATTCTATACTATTACTGTTTAGAACACTTATTATATTAAATTCTGAACTATACGGAGTATTATTTAATGAAGTTGATATACTTAAAAATAATACTAATATTATTGATGTAATTTTCTTAAGTGTAATTTTTCTCATACGTCTCTCTCCTCCTTAGTATTTTAATTGTAATTATCTATTTAATAACGATTCCAATCGTTTCACCTAAAGTTATCCTAATACTATTATTTAATTTATTTCTATAAATAATTCATGTTTTTAAAATAAACAAAAAAAACCATCTTGAAATATCCATTTATTTCAAGATGGTTTTTGAATTATTACTCTTCGTAAATATACTATTTTTAAGATACGACTCCTGAAATTATAATTCCTATAGAAATCATAAAACCAGCTATAACTATAGCAACTGCAACATTTTTCTCTTTTAATTCTTGATTAAAATCAATTTTAGTTAATACTTTATCAAAAAAGCAGTATCCGAAAATCAGCAATATAATACCTATCAATCCAAAAATAATGCTAACTACAACATTGTTTACAATACTAGTCATAAATCTCTCCTCCTTATTACTATTTAAATAATTAGACTTATCTCATATTCTTTAATTATTGTATATATTTGATATTGCACCAATCAAAATTAAAGTTTATTTTATTAATCAATGTATGTAGCGACACACATTGCATTTTTATCAGTTATAAAATCTCCCATTCTAGTAAATACTCCTGATGGTATATCACCTGTTATATATGTACCTATTACAGGAAACAAGTATTTGCTTTCCTCTTTCATTGTTGAATAAATATTTGAATATAACGGTTTAATATTTATTCTATCTTGAAACACTATACCATCTAATTCTTTACTCATTTCATCATAACTTAACATAACACCTGCTCCTTCCCTTGAAAGATATGGCTTGGTTACATAATCAAAAGAAAGAACATTATCAGGCTCTAAACATGTATATGGTATATATTTCAAAACAAATTCCTCATCATCACGTGAAAAGAATTTTTTTCTAACAAGCTCATAAATAACTGCGAATAGATCCTTTGATTGAGTTATAAGTGTATGTCCAGGATTTATCAAGTACTGTCCCGAACTTAAAGGATAAATTAGTTTTTTCATTTCATCTTCATAAGAAAACCAATCTAATGGATAATGCCTATAAATGGCATCAATTTCATTCCCATAGAGATAAATTTTATTATTATTTACTTTCAAATCATATATATTTCCAAAAATCACACTATACTCATTCAATTCCTTTAATATTTCAGCTATTAAATTGCTTGTATATATATCCTCATAATACCAAGAAGTTACAACAGCAATATTTTTAACTTTTTTTATTTTCTTAAGTTCTTCTAATATATTAAAAAATGATTTTTTTATATGCTCCTTGAGATTTACATTAGGGTTTTGATATTGGATATTAAGTTTTTCTTTAATTATAGAATTTAATCCAATTGCCTCAACTAAACCTGCAGATGTCTCAGAATTAAATTCTAAAATTTTTAAATTCCCATCATTATCAATAGCAAAATCAATTCTTCCTAATGCACAAAGTGATATAGTGCATGAATTTGAAACTAATTTATAGAGTTCTTCTGGTATACCTAGTATAGGACCGAAAAGTTCTATTTCCTTTTGTATATATGGATATATTTTTTTTGAAATCTCACAAAACTTACTACTTACTGAAAGCATTTCCTTATAGGCACATTCTTTTAAAATTAGTGAGTTCAATGATATGTATTCATAAATATTTGTATAAGCTCCTGTGAAATTATATTTAAATACACTTTCATCTATTATTTCATTCCAAATTTCTTTTCTATTTTTATGATTAAATTCCCTTATATAAACCGGGAAATTTTCAACTCCTATTGGGCACATCCACGTGTAATCATCATTAGTTAGAAGATCTCTACTCCATCTAACCAAAAGTCCCTCTACTTTATAATCCATTATATAAATACCAAAGTTTCCAAAAGCCAAAACTGGAATATTCATATTATTATTCCCAGGCGCATAAGTATATTCTTGTCTAATATTTATTAACTTCTGTTTTACATGTATTTTATTGCTTTCAGATACAATTTTAATTTTCTTTTCCCACATCTCTTGTGTATAAAGCTTACCTATGTAAACCTCCTGACTATATCTACCTAATGACGATTTAACAACATAGCTGTCCTTATTATCTATTACATCTTGTATATCATCATGATTTAGTATTTCTGTATACGGAATACACTTTTTAATTATTTCTTTATCACTAATTGAAAGAAGCTTTGAATCAGATTTAACTAGATTCCATAAATAAGCAAAAAAAACCTTCGCCTGAATAGCAATTACTCTAGGATCGTTAATTAACAATAGATTTCCACAATCAACACAATTTAATATTTCATTTATATTAGAAATTTCATAAAAAAATTCTGTAGGAAACAATCTTAAAATTATTTTAAGCTTAAAATTAGAATATGCATAAACATATCCATCTTTTACAGATAAATTATCAGGTCCAACTTGTACTATGTTAATATTAGTATCTTTTAGAATATGTTTAAAATAATAACTGTGGTGTAATTCTTCATAATGACACGGATCCATCAAAAATCCTACATCTATTTTTTCTTTCTCCATTGCATGTTCTTTACATATTTTTAGTAATTCTTTAATCACATTATTTATCAAACTAACATTTATATTCCCATCAAAACTACATTTACCTGATAAATGAATTTCTTTTTGACCGCAAGGTTTATCATAATTAAATTCAGCAAAATAAATATCCCCATCAACGTCTCTAAAAGTATCATATCTGGCCCAAAACATCGGAGACATTGGGCATTTCAAGTTAAATATTTTTTCTTTAAACATGAAATCATCAAAATAATTCAATAACTCACTATGTCCTTCCTTAATGTTCTTAAGTATATTTAATGAAATTCTATTTATTTCTTCACTATAAAACACCATTTTTTCATAAGTTAATTTATCAAAATAAAACGGTATTTGCGAGTGAACATACTCTTCACCTAAAGAACTCACCATATAGTTATTAAATAAAACATCTTCAGTATAATTAATCTGTTTTTCCATAGAATAATCCACATCCTAAATAATTTCTTTACATAAATGGTAAGATAATTAAAATTTTAATTATCTTATCACTTGCACTAACTTGGCTAACTTGATGAACTTCCTCCCTTTGATCCAGAGTATCCTGATGATTTACCAACTGATGAATCTGATATGCTAGCTTTGCTCTTGCCAGAAGAATCATTATTTATAGATGAACCACCACTAAAACTGTTCCATCCTCCAATATGCCCACCGCCACTATAGCTAGAACCATTTCCATCTTGGTCTTCATCGTCTTCCTTTTGAGGGTTGTAACAACCTGTAAATCCAAGCGGTCCACTTACAAAAAATGCAGCAGCTACCGCAATGGATAATGCTTTCCTCTTATTTTTCTTTACTATCTGCTTGAAATCTTTCATTATCCCCTCACCTTTATCACTTCTACTTCTATATCCTCATTTATAAAATTTATATAATCCTGTAAGTCATCTTTAATCTTATTCATGGTCAAAATAGTTATTTTAGTGTAGCCAAGAATTTTTAGTATATCCGTATTTGGAAGATCATCATCATTTATTCCATATTGATTATTCAATTTATCTTTTAAATCATCAATCTTGAAATCATCATTATATCTATCATACGGTATCAGCATAGCAAACTTTTCAGTGCTTACTTCCTTTAAATTCAAACCATTATTTATCAATTTATTAATATTCTCTTTTGTTCCTATTATTCCAAAAGGATGAAATAATAAATTAACATTTAGAATTGGTTTTATAGAATATTCATTGTTTAATATAAATGCTAAATTTAGAATCTCATCAATAGATAAATCAACTATAAAAAAATTATTCTTACTACAATTTTCTACTATTATATCCAATACATCTTTATTACATTGGCATGTATTTTCTTCTTTTAATATGAAATTATCATAGGTTTGAAGGGAAACAAACGGTGCACTTCTGAAGAACCCTTGAAATGGTCCTAAATTTGATTTCCATACTCTATACACCTTTCTTAAATCTATATCTTGTAGATGCATATAATCCTACCTTTCATATGTTACTGCATAAATTCCACATAAAGATATGCACTGCTTAAATCCCTCTTGAGTTATGAAGACTAAGTGACTATCTGTAGATTCACTTTCACATACTTCCCCCATAATAGTAATTTCCGGATTAGAGTTTTGCCAAGAATTAAAATTTGAATAAATATTGATTTCTTTAGCATACGATAAAAAACCATATGAAAGTTTATAAACAATAGCAAAGTTATTTCTTAACGAAAGTATTTGCCTATACTTTTTGAAGTCTTCCAATGTATCAATAACTAAAACTCCATTGTATATAGAATTCACCTCGCCCTCCAAGGTCTCAGTGGGTTTATCATCAAACCACTCATCATAAGTCCTATAAATAAAAACTTCCATTATATATCCCCCATTTACTTTATAATAATAAATCAATATTATTGATATTTATCACTACTTACATGTTATACTCTACACAAATCATTATGAAAATTTAATAATATATATCTGAAAACTCAATGCTTATCTTTTCTACTTTACTTTCATATAAACGTCCATCAGAGGATTGTTTATCTTCAACAAATTTAACAGGTAGCCTAACTACAAACTCGCTGCCTTTTCCAAATTCGCTAAAGGCTTTAATATCACCATTATGCATATCTACAATTGATTTTACAAGAGATAGGCCTATACCACTACCTTGACTATTACGTGCAAGAGTTTTATCTACCTGACCAAATCTTTCAAAAATCATATTCAGTTTATCCTTAGGCATTCCAACTCCATTGTCTTTAACAGATATTACAATATTATCTTTTTTATCATACATATTAACCAATATCTGTCCTCCTCTATCAGTAAATTTAATAGCATTAGATAATAGGTTTAGCATTATCCTTTCAATTTTATCCAAGTCGATTGCCATATCCTTTTCTTCAACATCTGTATCAAATATTAAGTCACTCCCTTTATTATTTGCATAATCTGCAACTGATAATGTTATATCTTCAATAACACTTACAACATTGTAGTTCTGAAGATTCATTTTAAAGTATCCAGAATCAAATTTTGATATGTCAATAAGATTATTTACAAGTCTTACAAGCCTATAACAATTTTGTTTCATTGTTTTTAAGTATTTACCTGATTCTAACTTATTTTCATCATTGCCTGACAATGATAAGATCTGAACAGCCCCCAAAAGTACATTCAATGGTGTTTTAAGCTCATGGGATATATTAGAAAAGAATTCTGTCATCATCTTATTTAGTTCCGTAGTTTTACTTATCAATTTTTTATTTTCCTCAATATTGTTTTCCAAAAGTTGTATTTGTTTTCTTGAGGTAATATCCCTAAGCATAACCATAGCCGAAGGTTGTCCTTTATACATACAAAAACTATTTGTAACTTCAATATCCACTTGTTTACCATCAAGTCTCAATAACTTACTTTCAACAAATGGTGTACTTAATTTATTGCATATAGCATTATCTATTCTTCTATAAACTGCATTTTTAACTTCATCTGTAATTATCTTTTCAATATCTATACCTATTATTTCTTCAACCTTTTCTGCTCCCAAAAGTTCAGCCATTTTCTTGTTCGCAAATATAAACTTATTATTACTAATAACAAATATCGCATTATCTGAGTTGTTTATTATCATATTAAGACATTCTTCATTATTAAATATTATTTCTTCAAATAATTTCACTTTATTATCAGCCATATATAAATCACTATTCATAAGATTATAAGGCTTTCTAAGTCCTGTCTCTACAACTCCTTTGTATAAAAAATATGCAGCAAGAATCATTATAGTATGTCCTATTATAGTAGTAAATTCTGAGGGAACTACATAACTTACAAAAAACATTTCACATACTCCAGATAATATGAGAAAGCATTCAAAACATACAAATAAATATCTATCAATATTTTTTTCGAATATAAAAAATACAGCAGCAATTATTAAAAATGCAGTACATAATACATATTCACTAACTATTTTGAAGGAGGTCAACCCCACATTTTCTACATAACAATCTGGAAAAAACTTAAATATACATATTGACGATATCAAAAATATTGTTATGCAAAAATAAGCGATGAACAATACGTAAGGATTAACATTCCTTTGTGGGCTCACTTTGAATATTATTGCAATCAAACATGTAAAAGCACCCATATATCTTGAAGCAATCCAGAATTGGGTTGCTATCTTTAATCCATCTATATTAGTTAAAAAAGGCATTCCAGTATAAGTAAGCATATGAAATATCCCTAGTACTGCTACAAAAAAGTACCCAATTCCTAATATTAATAAGAAGTTGTTCTTATTGATTCTGTAGGTGTTAAAAGCAAATACAAATACTAATGCAAAAATAAAATTAATAAATAACTCAATTCCAGTATGAAAAAATAAATTACTATAGTTATTTATAATGATCAGAAATCCCATAAAAATAAAAAAAAAGCTCCATTCTATCAACAACTCAAATTTGATAGATTTTGAAAGCCTTCTAATTCCTCCTGTACTCACAATGTGTACCTCCCCGTAAACGTTTTTCAATGAAATTATCTTTAGATTTCTTTAATTCTCTCACCATTCTTTATTTTACTACTTATACATAAATATGTAAATGCATTCACTACTATAAGAAAGCCCTAAAAGCCTTATAATTTTTTCTCAAAGTTATATATAGGCTCTAAAAAAATACTTATCATAAAATATCTTATGAATATCATATTCTGCATAGCAATTTTATACACTATAAACTTTATAAGTTAGAACCCATATACACTTTTACTAATCTTTCTCTAAGTATATCCTTTATTAGCTTTCATTTTTTGTATACCATTTTCTTATGATTTCAGCACTTTCCTCACTTGGATAATACTTCTTATCGCCACTAGTTTCACCTATTGCAAATATAGAGAATCCTAGGTTCCACGGTTCATTCTCAAACACACTTCTATATGCTTCAAAGCAATTTGCCTGTTCCTTATTGTTTACAATATTGGAAATCAACGGATTATGCGGTTGAACAGAAGCCTTATTAGTTCTCGGAAAACCTAATTCTCCAAAGAAAATTGGCTTATTCCATTTATCATAGAAGTTTTTTACTTCCTGTTTTATATTTTGTTTTCTATCATATATTTGGCTACGCTCTAATGAACTTATTAAATTTTCTACTGTATTAGTGTCATTAGAAGTAAGTTCAAAATAAGATGCTATAGAAATGAAATCTACCTTTGAAAATATTTTATTATTTAATTTTTCATTATACTTATCTGTAAATTCTGGTGAAAAATCTTTCGCTGTAACCCAAAAATTTGTTCTATAAGTTAATAAACCTTTGTAGCGATCTCTAACATAATCAACCATATCACACATTTTCTGCTCACTAGATTCCATATACACAAAACTAGTCCCTATGTTTAATGCGTCAACATGATACGGTATGGCTATATCTTTAATTAAATTTCCCAAAACATTATTAGTCCAGTTATTAAAAAATTCATCTATATTATCTGGTTTCCATTCTGTTTCTCCTATACTTCCGTTCTCAATCCATGGATACGGTTCTAATATTATGTTTATTTTCTTCCATCTTAATTTTTCAAATAATTCAATAGCCCTCTTTTCACTTCCTTTATCTATTGTCATATTACTAGAAGTTCTACTATCTATATTTATAACTACCGGAACATTTAAAGTGTTTAACTGTAATTTATCTATATCTTTAAGCACTTGATCTATATTATAGTCAGTTGATAAATTCCCAGATTTAATTTTTGTTTGAAATTTTGAATTTAATGTTTTTCCTTCTATTTTATTAATCATCTCATTAATAAATCCTCTTGACTCTACGTTAATGTTATAAGCATAAAAAGCAAATGTAATCATGCTTAAAATGATAAATATTAATACTCCTCTTTTAGTCATTTCTCCACCTACTATCTACTCTATCGGTTAACCATATATTATTTCCATACACCTTCATTACTCAGTTTGCGTATTTCTCAAATTACTTTTCCAAAAATTTCAACAACTAAGAAAACTCTACATTATATTAATAATGTTAAGACTTCAATCTCTAAATATAGTGACTTAATATGCAACACAACTTGCAGTAAGCAATTCAGAAAACGAACTTGTTATTTATTTTCTTTCCTATCATTCCAATCATATAAATTATCTAAAGTTTTACTAACTAACTGTGCAAAATCATGATTTTATCACTTCTTAATTTTCTCAAAATAGTTTTTTACTGTACTAGAGGAGATTTAGTTTCATACCCATATACTCCATCTAATAACATAAAAATATTCAGAATTGATATAACTTTTTTAATTGTTTCATTATTATTCCCCCATTAAATATATTACCTTCTAACATATTACTATATAATGAAAAATTAGGCAAAAATGTAATCATAACTTAAATGCTAGTTTTTTATACTCTATAAATAGAAAATGCCAACAATTTAGAAAGACTCTAAATTATTGGCATCACTATTCTTATGGTACACTTGGTGGGATTCGAACCCACGACTTCTGGATTCGAAGTCCAACGCTCTATCCAACTGAACTACAAGTGCATATTCATTTTTATATAAATAAAAACAACTGATTTCAGTTGTTTTTTGGAGCGGGTAGTGGGAATCGAACCCACCTTTCCAGCTTGGAAGGCTGGAGTATTACCGATATACGATACCCGCGTATTTATTTATATTATTTCATGTATGGAGCGGAAAACGGGATTCGAACCCGCAGCCTCCACCTTGGCAAGGTGGCACTCTACCGTTGAGTCATTTCCGCTCATTTGGTGCAGATGAAGGGAGTCGAACCCCCACACCGTAAGGCGCTAGATCCTAAGTCTAGTGCGTCTGCCAATTCCGCCACATCTGCATATACAATTGGTGGCTCACCCGGGAATCGAACCCGGGACACCATGATTAAAAGTCATGTGCTCTACCGACTGAGCTAGTGAACCAAAATAATGGCAGGGATAGCAGGATTCGAACCTACGAATAATGGAGTCAAAGTCCATTGCCTTACCGCTTGGCGATATCCCTATAATGGAATGAACCACATGTTATCCCACATAATTTAAGTAAATAATAAACTTACTATGGTGCGTCATCAGGGATTCGAACCCTGGACACCCTGATTAAGAGTCAGGTGCTCTACCAACTGAGCTAATCACGCATAATTGGAGCGGGTAGTGGGAATCGAACCCACCTTTCCAGCTTGGAAGGCTGGAGTATTACCGATATACGATACCCGCATATTTATTTATATTATTTCATGTATGGAGCGGAAAACGGGATTCGAACCCGCAGCCTCCACCTTGGCAAGGTGGCACTCTACCGTTGAGTCATTTCCGCTCATTTGGTGCAGATGAAGAGAGTCGAACTCTTACACCGTTAGGCGCTAGATCCTAAGTCTAGTGCGTCTGCCAATTCCGCCACACCTGCATAAGTTTTTTATGAATTTGGTGGCTCACCCGGGAATCGAACCCGGGACACCATGATTAAAAGTCATGTGCTCTACCGACTGAGCTAGTGAACCAAAATAATGGCAGGGATAGCAGGATTCGAACCTACGAATAATGGAGTCAAAGTCCATTGCCTTACCGCTTGGCGATATCCCTGTATGGGGTGAACGATGGGACTCGAACCCACGACAACCAGTGCCACAAACTGGCGCTCTACCAACTGAACTACGTTCACCATAATGGTGCGTTTTAAGGGATTCGAACCCCTGGCCCACGCCTTAGAAGGGCGTTGCTCTATCCAGCTGAGCTAAAAACGCATATCTTTTATTATGTTACAAATATTAAATTTGTATGGAGCGGGTAGTGGGAATCGAACCCACCTTTCCAGCTTGGAAGGCTGGAGTATTACCGATATACGATACCCGCATATTTATTTTTAAATGGTCGGGGTGACAGGGATTGAACCTGCGACCTCATGGTCCCAAACCACGCGCGCTCCCATCTGCGCCACACCCCGATTTAATGGTGCGTTTTAAGGGATTCGAACCCCTGGCCCACGCCTTAGAAGGGCGTTGCTCTATCCAGCTGAGCTAAAAACGCATATTTAATTGCTTTTCAGACTTTTTTATTTTACTCTATTCAAGCAATCTTGTCAAGAACTTTTTCTTCGGAACGTTTTTTATTTTACATGTTCCTTTAAACTTTGTCAAGACTTTTTTAACCACTTTGATTAATATCATAATTTTTAATGGAGCGGGTAGTGGGAATCGAACCCACCTTTCCAGCTTGGAAGGCTGGAGTATTACCGATATACGATACCCGCAAATATTAATCTTTAAATGGTCGGGGTGACAGGGATTGAACCTGCGACCTCATGGTCCCAAACCACGCGCGCTCCCATCTGCGCCACACCCCGAGAATCTTAACTAGTTTTTCAACTTGTCACTCATCTCTCAGCGACAATGATTATTCTACAATATCAAATCTGTTTCGTCAATACCTTTTTTATAATTTTTCATAATAAATTTAAATATTTAATCATTATTCCCTAATTTCTTTTAAATATGCGTCTACTTCCCCATTATTATCGATGTTTATAAAACCTATACACCTCCCTTTAAATTTAGGTAATGATATGCTTCCTGGATTCATTAATATCATATCATCTTCTTTCTCTACTAATTGTTGATGTGTATGACCGAATAACACAATGTCAGCATTTAATTCTCTTCCCCTATAATAGATATTATTCATAGAACTCTTTACCCCATACAGATCACCATGTGTAAAAAATATCTTTTTTCCATTCACTTCTATGACAGATTCCTTTGGATACTTAGTTGAATAATCGCAATTACCTGCAACAGCATATACTTTTCCTTTAAAAGTATTTTCCAATAATTCCGCATCATCAATGTTATCTCCTAGATGTATCAAAATATCGGCATCCTTTATTAGTGCCTTAGCCAAATTAATATATTTAGTCATCCTATGTGTATCACTTACAACTGCAATTAACATAATTTAATTTCTCCTCCTGCATTATTATTTATTTAACTCTTATATAGCAAAGAACCTATCCATCTAGAATAACTTTCTAAATAAATTAAATTAATTTAATAATTACCTTTTTTAATTCCTTTAATGCCTTTCCTCTATGACTTATTTCATTCTTCTCCTCTGAAGTTAACTCAGCAAAAGTTTTATCTAATGGTTCGTAGAAAAATAATGGATCATATCCAAATCCGCCATCTCCATGTAGTTCTTCTATAATATATCCTTCCACTTCACCTGTAACTTTAAAATACTCCCCATTATCTGTAAACATAGCTAATTGGCAAATAAACTTAGCTCCTCTATTGCTTTTTAAAACTCCTTTTAACTTGTTTAAAAGCTTTTCATTGTTTTTTGAATCATTTCCATGTTCCCCTGCATATCTAGCAGAATAAATTCCAGGCTCCCCATTTAAGTAATTTACTTCTAATCCTGAATCATCTGCTAATACAATAAAATTACTATCTTTTCTTTCTAACAGATATTCATATATTTCCTTTGCTTTCTTTTTTGCATTCTCTTCAAATGTTTTTCCATCTTCAACTACATCTATGTTTATACGCTCATCTTCCAATGATCTAACTTCTATATCTATCTCTTTTAATATTTCTTTCATTTCTTTAATCTTTTTCTTATTATTACTAGCCAATATTAATTTTTTCATTATATATCTCCTTTTGCTCATTTACAATAAAAATTTCAAATTCCATAATTACTCTATAAAGTGCTTTAAAATCACTGGTTCTTTTGCTTTTCTATCACTAATAATATTATCACTTTTTCATTTTTAAGTAACCTAACTAACACTATATATTCCTAAATAGCTTTTATATAATTCTAACTAATTTACTTGAACACATTAATCTTTTAGCATTCTTACTGTATATTAAATAATTCATCTCTTTTAGGTGGTTCAACCTCTATTTCACTATCATTATCTATTAATAATGCTCCACGCTCACATATCTTACCTATTATACTAGCCTCAATTCCATTTTCATTTAGAAGGTTTATCAATTCACTACCATTTTTAGTAGTAATAAGCATACTTCCAGACGATATGAGCCTAAGTGGATCTATTTTAAATTCCCTGCAAACCTTTTTAGTTATATCCAACATTGGTATTTTCTCTTTAAATATTTTAAAGCCTTTATTTGATGCCATAGCAACCTCAAAAAGTCCTCCAAGAAGTCCTCCTTCTGTTATATCGTGCATTGAATTAACGCCAAATTCTCCGCTTATTTTTCCCTCTCTAAGAACACTTAGCTTATTAATTAAATTACTTCCAAATTCTATCTCTTCTTTTGATAAAATTTTCTCAATTCTTGCTTTATGATCATTTATTAAGATATATGTACCTTCTAATCCTAATGTTTTAGTTACTATTATGTCATCTCCTAATTGCGCTCCTGCAGTTTTTACAGATTTACCTTTTAAATTCTTTCCTATTACTGTTACCGATATAACCATCTTATTTACTGCACTTGTTACTTCTGTATGTCCCCCTATAATCTCTACATTAATCTTAGCTGCTTCTTCATTAATTTCCTTCATGATTTCGTTTATCTCTTGTAATGTTGATGATGTTGGCGCTAATATTGTAACTAAAATACCTATAGGCTCTCCACCTGCTGATGCTATATCATTACAATTAATATGTACTGCTAGCTTCCCAACATTCTCACTTGCTCCTGTTATTGGATCTGTAGAAAATATGCCTTCATATTCTCCAAAATCAATAATAGAGCAATCTTCTCCAACATCATTTCTAATCTTTACCTCCTTTCTCTTAATTGTTTTATTATTTAATATAATATTTCTCAAATCCTCGAAATCTAATTTTCCTTCCTTCATTATAAAAAATCTCCTTTTATTTTTATTTTATGTACTTTTTGTTTACAAATTTCATATTAATGAATAAGATGAGAATTTTATGAGAGGTGTTATACATTGAGATATATAGGACCATTTTTTAGGATGAACAGTCTTTCCCAAAAAGAAATTAGTGGTCAACTTTTTTACTTATCCAAAGAATCAATAAAAACTTTGGTTCTAAACTCTAAGTGCGGAATTTTAGCTCAAACTAGAGCTTCAAAAAAATCTCCTATAGAAGATATTAGCATATTAAATAATTTTTCTCCACTATTATGCTTATATAGAAAAGCTTCACCGTTATTTATTCATAGTAAAAGCAGCCCTAGTTTTGATGAAGCAAGTTTTAAAAAGGAAATAAGCCCTTCTACTAGTGCTCTTATGACTTTATGTTTACTTGAATTAAGCGAATATTATTCACATTATAGTGATGGAAAAAGAAATGTAGTATCTCTTGAGAAACCATTTAAATACCTTGCTAGAGAGCAGTTACAATTCTATTCTGAAAACTTACGAAATAATGAAGGCTTATTTGTAGATAAGAAAAATATATCTGATGGAAATTCTAAGGGATTTTCTCTAATAGATAAAGATGATAAATTTAAATTTTCAGATCAAGCTTTTATGATGGATGCTTACTTACTATACTCATATTATAATGATAATGACGAGCTTAGCAAAGATTATGCTGCATTTTCAAACGAAATTCTAGATATGTTTAAAACTTATAATTCTGTATTATATGATTTATCGTTTAGTGAATGTATACAAATTTTTCTCGCTCTAAATATTCATTATAAATATTCGTGTTCACAAAATGCAAAAGAATTAATTTTAGATCTAGGTGATTTTTTAATTTCTAAATTTCAAGAAAAAGATTACTATATCGATTCTATAGATGATTGTGCACTATTTTCTATCTGTCTAATGGAAGCTTATAAACATACAGAAATAATTTCTTTTAAAGAATTCTCTAAAGAAATTACTGAAAAACTGATTAGTTTATATGATACAGACAAAAATATATTTATAAAATTGTCCGATAAGAAAGATAGTAAATACTCTTGCATTGAAATTAATCTATATCTTTTATGTTTACTTATGTATTCATTTCAAGAAGATAGGATTTCAGAACTACGACCTATTATTTCTGGTCTTTATAGAAAATTCTTCGTAAACGGCGGCCTTTTAACAAGTTGGCCTGAAGCTCCAACCTTAGATGAGGTAGAACGATATAAGAAATTAAGCCTACGTTCCGATGATATGTTAGATGAGATATATTTTAGAATGCCAGTATTACCTACTCCTAAAAGCACAGGTTTAGCTCCTATATTTGTTAAAAACTTAAGTTATTCAAAGAAAAAAGATTCATTAAGTACTAAAAGGACTTCCTTTGATAGTAGCAAAAATATGTTTAACTTCTTTATGATTATCTACCTTCTTAAAGATATGGTTGAAGACTTTATGGAATTTATCCCACCATTAGGATTAGAAAGACTATCTGATTTAGATAGCTCTGTTGACTCAAATACTGATTCTGCAACAACTAACGCAAAAGAAGATATCTCTAATAATTCATCAGCTACATCTAGCCCCGAGAGTAATGTAAGTAACTTAAAAACACAATTAAACTTATCAAAGGTAGAAGCCCCTGTTAGCTTTAAAGAACCTGTACTCAATAGTTTTAATACTTTCAAAAAAAATACTAATATAGCTTCATTAAATAATGATAGTACAACTAAAATTAGTCATTCTGTTAAAAATAAAAAACCAAAGAAAAATAAAGCTCAACATCCACGCAGTAAGAAAAAGTTTTAAGATTCATAAATATGGATATGATAAAAAACTATCCTTATGTGTAAATCAAAATATAAGATTTACATATAAGGATAGTTATAATACGTTGTATTGAAAACATATGCTCTAAATAATTATTAATACTAATCTTAAGACAACTCTTATTGGATTGTAGCAAAATTTATATTACCATTTCCATCTAATTTCAAATCTGATATCTTATCAGAAATTGCTATATTTTCATTATAAAACACCAATGGAAGAATATCGTAATTATCAAATAGATTTTCTTCTAAGCTTGAATAATCTCCATTATTTTTAGTGTTTAATAACTTTTCCAATAATTTATTCTGGTCTTCTGTTAGATATTTTTTAAAGTTATCATAAAAATCTGCTTTGTCAGATGAGTCAGCATTATTATTAACCAAAATCATATCATATCTTTTTTTTAATTCTTCATCTTCGAATTCTTCTTTTACTAAACTATATTTTATTGTTATATTTGTATTATTTTTAAACCATTCTTCAATTGTTCTACATAAAATTCTATTTTCATCAGTATCTTCACAAAGTAATGTTAATATCTTAGGTTTGTTCCATTCACCTTCTTTATTACTAATAACTTTCCTTGCTTGTAATTTTGTTAGGTCCTGTTTATCCTCTCTAAAAAAACTTCCTTCTGCAAGTTCAAATTCTTTATTATTCGAATTTTGATATGATTCAGTAGCTTTACATACATCATTATAGATATCTCTCCTTCCTTGAAGAGGAATAGAGTTGCTTTTACTGTTAATGATTAAATATGTTCCTTTTGTTTCGGGAAGTGTTATTAATTTTTTCTGCTCTGATAATTTATTAAGTTCACTTTCTGGTGGATTTATTACAATATCCCTTTCTTTAACTTCATATGATGCCATAGATGTTTCTACACTATCATCATTTAATATTTTAATAGTATCTATACCACTTTTATTATTATTCTCATTCCTTTTTAAGACAACTTGGTCTTTGTTAAATGAATCAATCTTATAATCACCAGAGTAAATTAATGTACTATAATTATTTTTCATATTACGCCACATTATTAAATACTTTCTTAGTGTATACTGTGGTTTGGTCAATTCATTTAAGAAATTATCATCCGCTTTATTCAATCTAATAATAACAGAATTCTCATTTCCTTTTATTGCAACTCCAGTTTCATATACAACTTTACCATCTCTGAATTCTTTTGCCCCATAAACATTAAGCAATGCTTGTATATTTTCTTCATCTTCCTCTTTCAGTAGCTCTTTAAAGAAAGTAGCTATATCATTGGGAGTTATTTTACTTCCGTCACTCCAAAAAATATCATCTCTAATTTTAAACTCATATTGAATGCCATCCTTGCTTTTTGTAATTTCACTTGCCAAAGATGGCACTATTTTATTATCCACATCTTTAGAAACCAGCCCTTTGCTTACTGCACATATAATATCCTCATGGCGTTTAGATAAATTAGTAACCTTTTCTAAATCTTCTGGAATCTCATTTATACCATAACTTATTGTTTCTTGTGAATCATCACTAGATACATTGTTACTTTCTTTGTTCACAAATCCTAAACAAAATAATATTATAAAACTTAACATAATTGCATAGAAAAAAATTCTTTTCATAATTACACCCTTTGCCTTAATTTATATTAAGAATTATTTCCACAATTTACTTTGTCTAATCAAAAAACTGACTCAAATGTTTTGAAATAACTTTGAGTCAGTTTCTCAATTAAAAACTTTTGCCGCAAATCAGCAACTGTTAAGTTGATTTTTATCAATATTTTATTACTTAATTAAATTTATCATAAAGAAGATTAAAGAAATTGATATTAAAAAGCTTAAGATACAATATATGATTCTCTTTTTTCCTGTCTCATTAATAAGAAATCTAATTGCTAAAATTGCCATAGTAATACAAACGCCAAGTTGTATCGGTAAGTATGAATTAAAAATCTGACCAACATAATAGAATTGATATGTTGTCAAAAAAGTACAAATTATTAAGATGCTTGTTATAAAAGCTGATATAAATTCAAGCAAATTTATTAATTTTTTCATACTCTACCTCCTTAGCATTTCTTCAAACTCATCTTCTGAAAGGATCTTCACTCCTAATTCCTCTGCTTTGGTTAATTTTGATCCTGCAGCTTCTCCTGCTATTACATAATCCGTTTTTTTGCTAACACTTCCTGCAACCTTTGCTCCTAAGCTTTCAAGTTTATCTTTTATCTCAGTTCTAGAATAATTCTTAAGTGAACCAGTTGCAACAACAGTCTTTCCTTCAAAAGGACTTGCTATCACTTCTTTTTCTTCATATTTAGGACTCACACCTAGAGATAATAGTTCTTCAATTGTTTGTAAGACCTTTTCCTCTTTAAAGAAAGCCACAACTCCTTGAGCAACTATATCTCCGACATCCTGAACTTCAACGAGTTCTTCAAATGTTGCATTTTTCAAACCTTCTATAGATTTAAATCTGCTAACTAAATCTTTTGCAGTCTTTACTCCTACATTTGGAATTCCTAAGGCATATATAAATGCGTATAGCTCACAATCTTTACTTTTTTCAATAGCTTCCAGAAGATTTTGTGCTTTCTTAGCTGCAAACTTTTCTAATCCTATTAAATCCTCTTCTTTCAGTTTATACAAATCAGAAATAGATTTAATATTAAGTTTTTCAAATAGTTGTTCCGCTGTTCTTTCTGAAAAACCAGCTATATTCATTGCTTCTCTTGAAGCATAATGAACTATAGTTTTAACTAATTGAGGCTTACAAGATAAAGTGTTTTCACAAAAATAATGAGCTCCATTTAGCACTAAATGACTGCCACAAGCAGGACAAACTTCTGGAACTGTTATTTCCTCAGAACCTTCTAAAGATTCTGGTACTATCCCCATTATCTCTGGTATAACATCGTTACTCCTTCTTACGAAGACTTCTGCACCTATCCTAACGCCTTTTCTCGCAATATCATCCATATTATTTAAAGTCGCCCTTTTAACAGTAACGCCTGCAAGTTCCACTGGCTCTAATATTGCTGTCGGCCCAACTCTACCACTTCTTCCAACATTCCATTCAACATCTAAAAGTTTAGTTGTTGCTTCTTGTGCTTCAAATTTATATGCAATAGCCCACTTAGGGAACTTTACTGTATATCCTATCAATTCTCTTGTTCTAATATCATCTATTGCAATTACTAATCCATCTATATCATAATTTAAATCAAATCTAATATCTCTTACATAATCTATCTCTTTCTCAATTTCTTCTATAGACGTACATACCCTTATATAATCATCAACTGGAAGCCCTTGCTGTTTTATAAACTCCATCATTTCCATATAAGTCTTAAATGGAGTTCCTTCTTTATAGCCTACATCGTAAAAGAAAGCCGAAAGATTCCTTCTTGCAGTTTCTTTTACATTTAAGTTTCTTAAAGCACCTGCAGCTCCATTTCTTAAGTTCTTTAGTGGTGCATCAGAAGTCTCATTATATTTATTAAACGCTTCTTGCGTCATAATAGCTTCTCCATGAACTTCTAAAATATCATTGCTATTGATTTTAAGTGGAATTGATTTTATTGTTTTGACCTGCGCTGTAACTTCTTCACCAACACTTCCGGTTCCTCTTGTTGCAGCTATTTCAAGTATACCTTCAGTATTATATGTTAAGTTAATTGTTAACCCATCGAATTTCTTTGTAACAACATACTTTAGATCAGGCAGATTTTCACCTCTTCCCCTAGCCTCTTCTACAAACTTAACATTTCTATTATGCCAATCTATAATTTCTTGCAAACTTTGCGCTTTATCTAAGCTCCAAAGCCTTGCTTTATGTGTATACTTCCTAAATCCTTCTAGCACTACATCCCCAACTCTTAATGTAGGCGAATAAGGAAGTACATATCCTGTTTCTCTTTCTAACGCTTGAAGCTCGTAGTATTTTTCATCATAGTCCTTATCGCTTACAGATGGACTATCTAAAGAATAATATTCATATGAATATCTATTTAACTTTTCAACAAGTTCTTTTATTCTTTCAATCTTATCCATATTAGCCTCCAAATTTCCACTAAATCATTTTAAGTTTTGCAAAAGATAATAATAATGACTTAACACCTTGTTTATCGAACGCAACTGTTAATTTCTTATCGTTACCTGAATCCTGAACTGCAACAATTGTTCCTTTTCCAAATTTTTCGTGAATTACTTTTCTTCCAAGAGTCGCTTCACTAACAGATATATATTCTTTAGCCATTTCATTCATAGTACTTCTATCAATTACATTATTAATACCACCATTGTTAAGAGTATATGCTCTATTACCTGTAACACTATTTCTTAAACTGTGTGGGTTAGTGTAGGAATTACTTTGCATAAGCTTCTCCCTGCTCTTAGCACTTTCCTTTTTAACTCCAACATATTCTTTTAAGTCTGGCTTTATTTCATTAATAAAGTCAGATTGAGGATATGCTACAGTTTTACCAAATACTCGCCTAACTTCTGCAGAAGTCATAAACAATGTTTGTTTTGCTCTAGTTATACCAACATAACACAATCTTCTTGACTCTTCCATCTCTGATTCTTTTTCAAATGACGCATTCCCTGGAAAAATACCATTTTCCATACCAACCATAAATACAACAGGGAACTCCAACCCCTTTGCACTATGGATTGTCATTAATACTACCGCATCATCTTCCTCTTCAATCTTATCCGTATCCTGAACTAGAGAAACTCTTTCTAAATATGCAGATAACGATTTGTCTTCATTGTTCTTTTCAAAATCAGCTGCATCTGAAACAAGTTCCTTTAAATTTTCAATTCTACTCTTGTCTTCAATTTCATTTGATTCTTGTAATTGTTTTAGATATCCAGTATCTTTTAATATTGATTCAATAAGCACTGAAACAGGTACTGTCTCACTGAGTTCCATGAAATTTTCCATTAGCGCAACAAAAGGTTCAATTGTTGAAACATTTCTTGACGTTAATGTTGGAATGCTCCTTACTTCAGCTAATGCATCCCATAAATCAAACTCAAAGCTGCTTGCAAATTCTTGAACCTTTGCAACAGTTGCATCACCAATGCTCCTCTTAGGTACATTTATTATTCTTCTAATACTAATATCATCTTGAGGATTAACAATAACTTTTAAATATGCTAATACATCTTTTATCTCTTTTCTGTCATAGAATCTTGTGCCTCCTACTATTTTGTAAGGGATTCCTTTCCTTCTAAAGCTTTCTTCAAAAATTCTCGACTGAGCATTTGTTCTGTATAGTATAGCAAAGTCATTATAATTTTTATCTTCTTTATTCTTTATATCTAAGATTTGTTTACCAACAAAATCTCCCTCATCACTATCAGCATAGGCCCTATATATTTTAATTTTATTTCCTGGCTCTTGTTCTGTCCTTAATACTTTACTTTTTCTATTTGCATTATTAACAATTACTACATTAGCTGCACTTAGTATGTTTCCTTTTGATCTATAATTTTGTTCTAGCTTAATTACTTTAGATCCTGGATAATCTTTCTCAAAATCTAATATGTTTTGAATATCCGCGCCTCTCCACTGGTAAATACACTGATCGTCATCTCCAACAACACATATGTTCTTATATTTTGAAGCAAGTAATTTAACCAACTCATATTGAGCACCATTAGTATCCTGATACTCATCAACCATGATATATTTAAATTTATTTTGATAAAACTCCAATACTTCAGGATTATTTTTGAAAAGCTCAACTGTTTTGAAAATTAAATCATCAAAATCCAACGCGTTGTTTTCTTTTAATCTCTTTTGGTACATTTCATAAACATCTGCAATTTTCTTTTCCCTAAAGTTAGCTTCATTTTCTAACATAAAGCTTCTAACACTTTGCATTCTATCTTTAGCTTTTCCTATCTTTCCCATTATCTCTTGTTCTGTTATATCTTTATCATTAATATTAAGTGTTTTCATGCACTCTTTAACTAATGTCTTTTGATCTGAGCTATCGTATATAGTAAAACTGCTCTTGTAGCCTATCTTATCTATCTCTCTTCTTAGTATCCTAACACAAGTTGAATGGAAAGTGGATATCCACATATTTTCTGCTCTTTCACCAATAAGTGCCTTAACTCTATCCTTCATTTCCTTTGCTGCCTTATTTGTAAAAGTAATAGCTAATATACTGTAAGGTGCAATATCTAAATCTTCAATCATATGTGCCATTCTATGTGTCAAAACTCTTGTTTTACCTGAACCAGCTCCAGCTAAAATAAGCACCTGCCCATCAATTGTAGTTGCCCCTTCATATTGTTCTTTATTAAGTAATGATTTTAAATCCATTTACTTATTCCTCCTTTCCCAATCCTTAAATATTATACCATATGTGCTTATGTTTAAATCATTAACCTAACTAAAATATTATTTTAATTGCATATATTCAAACTTATACTCTAGGTTAGTCTATATCTACTTAGCAAAATTATAAATTTTTAGGAATAAAAAACACTTGATATTTTAATCAAGTGTTACTCACGCATTACTTAGTAATTTAATAATTTTACTCATCATATATTAATCACTCTAACTTTTATAATTCAACAATATAAGGAACTATATTCTAAAGTTTAAGATGTCTTTTTCTAATACCGATGAAATATTAACTAGCTTTTTTGCTGTCATAGAAAATTCATTTGTTATAGCTGCTTGCTCTTCTGTAGCTGCTGTAACCTCTTCTGAAAGGGCTGATATTTCTTGCGATTTTGAAGCTATATTTTCAACTGTATTTAAGATCTTATTTCTTCCTTTCATGGTTTCTTGAAGTACCACATGAACCATATTAATATCACTAGGAATATTATTAACCTTGCTAATGACTCCTTCAAATGAGTTTGTTACGGTATTAATATCATTTTTACTTTCTTTTACTATTTTAGTTACAGCCTCTGTAGTATTAGAAACATCATGAGTCTCTTTCATAACTGTATCTATTAATTGAGTTATGCTTTTTGATGAATTTAATACTTCTTCTGCAAGCTTTCGTATTTCTTCTGCCACTACTGAAAATCCTTTTCCAGCCTCCCCTGCTCTTGCTGCCTCAATGGATGCATTTAATGCTAAAAGATTAGTTTGTTTTGCAACTCCATTTATAACATCAACTATGGAATTAATCTGCGATATAGTGTTATCTAAATTTTCAACCTTTGCTCTTGATACTGAAAATGAGTTTAACATATCATCGATAGTGTTCGCTAACTTATTTATAGTTTCTACTCCTTTATTTGTATCCTCTTTTATAACTTTTCCACCATCAGCTAATAATTTCAATTTATTATCCACATTATCTAAATCTACCGAAAAACTTTCTAATAAGCTAACAGCCTCTTCTAACGCTTCCGCTTGTTTTATACCTTCTTGAGATACATTAGTCACTGAAGTTGCGATTTCTTCACTAGATGATGCTACAGTGCTACCGCCAATTTCAACATCCTTCGATAGTTTAGCCAAACTTTCTGATATTACTTTTGTTTTTCTAACAAGCTCCCTCATGCTCTTTCTAGTTTTACTACTTGCAGCTGCTAATTTTCCTATTTCGTCTTTACCTGTAATTTTATATTCTGCTGTAAAATCTCCATTCCCTGCTTTTTCAATAACATCTTTAATAATTTCTATAGGTTTCGCAATTCGCCTTCCTATATATACTCCTGCAACAGCTGCTAATATCAATACTACTATAGCATAAATTATGCTTTTTATAATAGTGCTTCTAATAGACTTTTGCATGTTATCAACAGAAATTCCAATTGAAAGAGCGTATCCTATATCATCTCCGTCTTTGACAGGAACTGTTACATTATATGCCGGAGTTCCCTTCCATTCGTCCATATATGCTCCTGTATTACCTTTAAATACTGCATCTAATCCTGTTGATTCAATCTTCTCTCCAATTGATTCCTTCGATGTTCCTGCAACAAGAGTTTTATCACTTGATATTATACCTATATAGCATAATTCTCCCTCTGAATATTTATATGTTTGATCTATTATTCCCTGTATTTTATCTGTATTTGTAACTCCTACACTTTCTATATTTGCTTTTATATTATTAACTAAAATAATTCCATCTGCTTTCATTTGGTTTTGTATTCCATTTACCATCTGGTATGAAAAGAAAGTTATACAAATCAAAGTTATTATTGCTGCTATTAAAACAAAATTAAAGATTAACTTTTTTCTTATAGAATTAAACATATTACCCCTCCCTAATATTTGATTATCTATCTTAATATCTTAATTATAATTTCTATATGTTTTTTATATTTGATTTAGTACCCGAAACGAATCTTTTCAGCATATACTTCGTTCGCGTACGAAGTATATGCTAACTTTAAAAACATTTTATTTACATTAACTTATTGAATACTTTAGTTTTACACTCCTATGACTTCTGTAACCCCAGGAACCTCTTCCTTTAATCTCTGCTCAATAATCATTTTTATTGTCATCATTGCTCCTGGACAATTTCCACAAGCACCTTGCATTTTTACACTTACAACTCCATCGTTGCTCACATCCACTAATTCAACGTCTCCTCCATCTCTTTGCAGCATTGGTCTAATTTTATCTAGTGATTTCATTATTAATTCTTTCATAATCTATACTCCTTCTTTTATATTCTTCGTACGCGTACGAATTATCTATTTAAAAAAAATGCCTTTAGAGCATTTTTATTATATTTTTAAGAGCTTTATCTATATTATCTTCAAAGACCTTTTTTTCATCTTCGCCAAAATCTTTTAATATTATATCTAGAAATTCTCTCTCCATAACTTGAAGTCTTTGCTTTATAACTACAGCTTCAGGAGTTAAACTTATATATACACTTCTCTTATCTTCGCTACACATGCACTTATTTATCAACCCCTGACTCTCATACTTATTTATTATGTCAGACAAAGATGATTTTGATATTTTCCATGTGCTTGCTATTTCATTAAAAAGTAACTTCGAACCATCTTCAGGCAAGATATCAAATAGTGCTGCGTGATTTTGCAATATAGGTAGTCGCTCATCCTTTATTTTTTTTGTCAAAAATTTGTTGGACGCTTCAACAATTATACTCATTCTTCCAACGATACATTTGTTTTTCATTTTTACCACCTCGTTCGTTCGGGTACGAATTAATTATAGAATTTTAATATTTTTTTGTCAATGCTTTTTTTATTTTATTATTTTAATATAGTTTTAAATTTTTATTCTCCTTAAAACGCTAATTAAATATTTAATTTCTTTTTTAAGACTTTAATTCTGATTGATAATTCAGCCCCCAATCATACATAGATTTAATTATCGGTGACATAGACTGGCCAAGAACCGTCAACTCATATTCAACTCTTGGAGGAACTTCCGCATAAACTGTACGTTTTAAAATTTTATCTCTTTCAAGCTCACGCAATTGAAGTGTTAATGTTCTGTGTGTAACATTCGGAATCAATTTCTTTAATTCATTAAATCGTTTCTTGCCACCTAATAAACGATATAGAATAATTCCCTTCCACTTACCACTAATTATATTTAGTGTTGTCTCTACTGGACATGGGTGGTTAGGACAATCTGGATATATAGCTGGTTCATGCATATTTTTCGCTCCTTTAGTATAAAATAGATACTTAGGTAAGTTCATTTATATTATATATCAAATTTGTGCGTACTTCAATGCAGTATCCAATTGTGTTAGACTTAATTTATACTTAGATAAGAGGTGATTTTTAAATGAATACCAAAAACAAAGAAATTATAGATGCATTTCAATTTCGTCATGCTTGTAAGCAATTTGACCCTACAAAAACAGTATCTGAAGAAGATTTTAATACTATATTAGAGGCTGGGCGCCTTTCTCCAAGTTCATTCGGTTTTGAACCTTGGAAGTTCCTTGTAGTTCAAAATAAATCTCTTAAAGAAAAATTATTTCCCGTATCTTGGGGGGCTCAGAATAGTTTTAATGGAGCTAGTCACTTTGTAATTCTTCTTGCTCGTAAAAAAGTTGATACAATTTATAATTCTGAATATATCACTAAAATTATGTCTGAAGTTCAAAATCTTCCTGAAGATGTAGCCAATCAAAGAAAATCAGCTTTCGAAAGCTTTCAGAAGAATGATTTTAATTTACTTGAAAGTGATCGTGCAATTTTTGACTGGGCAAGTAAACAAACTTACATTGCTCTAGCAAACATGCTAACTGCTGCAGCTTTCTTACAAATTGATTCATGCCCAATTGAAGGATTTAATATTGAAAAAGTAGAAGAAATTCTTAAAAATGAAGGTATTTTAGATACTGAACACTTTGGTGTTTCAGTTATGGCTAGCTTTGGATACCGCGCTAAAGAACCACACGAAAAAACAAGACAACCATTAAATTCTGTTGTACAGTGGATATAAATCTATTGATAGAAAACCATGCATAGATGAAGTTATTTCATATGCATGGTTTTCTTTTATAAATATTATAATTTGTATAAATCCTACTAGTTTTATTAAAAATAAAAATGAAGTAGATAAATTATAAGTTATATATCCATGTGTTAAGATATTTATTATTATGGTACAATAAATCAATATATAAATTAAAGCAAACAAACGATTGGAGTGAATAATTTGGAAAGATTAGATAAAATAATTTCTAATTTAGGATACGGAAGCAGAAAAGATGTTAAATCTTTTGCAAAAAAAGGAATTATAGAAGTTGATGGCTTAGTTGTAAAAGATAGCGCCATGCTTGTTGACCCTGAAAAATCTGTTATAAAAATTAATGGTGAAGAGGTACTATATCGTAAATACATATATCTAATGATGAATAAACCAGATGGAGTTATATCAGCTACCCATGATAATAGAGATGAAACCGTTATTGATTTATTAAACCTAGAACATCAGGTTTTCAACCCATTCCCTATTGGTAGATTGGATAAAGATACTGTTGGATTATTGTTATTAACTAATGATGGTGAATTAAACCATAGATTGATTTCACCTAAATGGCATGTTGATAAAGTATATTATGCTAAAATAGATAAAAGCGTTGATGAAAAAGATATAAAAGCATTTAAGGATGGAATTACTTTAGATGATGGGTATAAATGTTTAGAAGCTAATCTTGAGATATTATCGAGCAGTAACGATGGATCTGAAATAAGGCTTACAATTCAAGAAGGTAAATTCCACCAAGTAAAAAGAATGTTTGAAGCTGTTGGAAAAAAGGTAACTTATCTTAAACGAGAAGAGTTCGGTGGGTTATTATTAGATCCAGATTTAGAAGAAGGCGAATATAGAGAATTAACAGATGAAGAATTAAGCCTTTTAAAGAGCTATTAACGAATATTAAATAATTTTGCAATAAAATAATTCATTTCTTTCAAAAATATTCACATTTTTTATTAAATCACTTGCATTATTAATAATAATACCCTATAATATTCTTGCAAGGATAAATAAAAGGAATATATAGCCCCCTTTTTATTTATTGCTTATTGCTTATTGCTAAAGCGCAACCTAGCCCCAAGGGTTGCGTTTTTTATTGTGGTCTTTTGAAAACATTTACCTAATATTTGAATACGATAACAAAATAAATTTAATTTAAAAATGTACATATTGTTAACAATATTAACAAACAGCAAAGAAACTGCATGAAAAAAATCATCTAACTGTTACTGATGGTTTTTTTGATGCAGTTTTTATATGATTATAATTATTTTATTCCTTAAAAAATCTAGAATGTAAAACATCCTAGATTCCATTTCTATAGTACCCCATTACCTTCGGAACATAGTTCTGAGTTTCTTGTGGCATTTTATATAGGTCAGAAGCGGATGATACACCTCTTCTTTGCATAGTTCCAGGTCCTCCATTGTATGCCATAAGAGCCATCTCTGAACTTCCATTATATTTATCTAAATATTCTTTAAGCAACTTAGTTCCACCGTTAATATTTTGATCAACATCATATCCATCAGTTATACCTAAATGTGAAAAATTTTCTGGCATTATCTGCATTAATCCAGCAGCTCCGACACCAGATGTTGAATTAGGATCAAAATCAGACTCCTGCTTAATTACAGCTAATATTAGATTAGGATCTACCCCATATTTTTTAGCTGCATCATCTACAGCCGAATATATTTTCTTAATATCAGCTCCACTTTTATTAGACAATGCAGATTGAGAATTTCTTGTAAAACCAATATAATTATTAGTTAAAATCATTGGTATTTCTTCTAAGTTTTGTCCTGTCACATATGTCTGCCCTACTCTAGCTGCATTATTTAAATTTATATTATCTTTTGAATTTAATTTCTCAGTGTTGGTTGTTTCACTTTTTGCTTCCTTTGTATTCTCATTTGATTCAGCATTACCATTTTCTTTAGATTTTTTTGATGATTCCAAAAGATTTTTCATAACTAATTGAAATGCTAAATCTTTTTCACCACTCGTGCTATTGCTAGAATCGGAATCATTTGTTACTTGTCCATTACTTAGCATATTCATTGCTAATAATTGTTCATTTGATATTTTATCTAAACCATCTATCGCCATACTTAAACAACCTTTCTCCAAAATTTATCCTATGTTTATTTTCGAGTTATCCTTTTAAACCTTTAACATAAAATGTTACTTCAGCATAATCCTCATAACTAACTTTTTTATAATAACTTTTGGCTAAAGCTAAAATCTTATATTTTCCTTGAGTAAACGGCATAAAACTATAATAATGCTTTCTACTATATGCTTGCACCTTTCTCCACTCATTGTTCTCCATTAAATAAAATTCATAGCAAACATTTTTCCCGCCTCTGCTTATAGCCTCAAATGTAAGTTCCTCATTTACATGACCCTCTAGTGTATTTGCTATTATATTAGTTTCTATTACAGGGGACGCCTCACTTACATACAAGTTTATCTGCTTCTTAGAATCATACTCACTAGTACATTTAACATTCTTAGCATAAACTTCTATAGTGTATTTACCAGCAGTTTTAGGTATAAATCTCAACTTTTTATTTTTTGAGAACTCTGTTTTCTCAATAGAATGTCCATTAATTTTAGTTTCATATTTCAATAAAGTATTCTGTGTATTTTGAACAATGCATTCAAATTCCACAGCTTCCCCAATCAAATGTATTTCCTTATAAGGCAATATTATATAATCTATTTCACCAGGTAGATATTCTAGAGCCTTCAAATATATAACTGTTTGGGCATCATAAGATTTATCTGAGTACTTATCCTTAAGTCTTATTTCTACTTCATACTCTCCTGCCTGATTAGGAATAAAATTGATCCAGTTAGATTTATTATAATCTACTCCCTCTAACCTTCTTCCATCTTTTCTAATTGTGAATGCATATTGGAGCTTTACTCCACCTTCAGCATTTACCGTTATACCAACTGGCTCCCCAACAATAATCTTCTTTTCTTTATCAACTACAATATCTAAAATCTTTACTGGCTTTTCACTCTTTTTCTCAATATTAAATGTAATTCTTTTTAAATCCTCATAGTCACCTTTATAATTAATATCCTTAACGTAAAGTATAATGTCATACTCTCCTGCTTCAGATGGCTTCCATACAAATTCGCTCTTTTCTATAAAGCCCGTATCCTCTTTAATGGGTCCATTAACCTGATATCTATATATAACTTTGTTTCCACCTTCTATTTCTGAAGTAAACTTAATACTACTTCCACTTATATTAGGAGAATTCGAATCAGCTACAAAATTATTAATCTTAATCGTTTTATATGGTTTAACACTGTATACCAAAATAGCTCTATCATCATATTCTTTATTTGAAAATATGCTTTTTACAAGACATAAGATTCTATAACTGCCTGCCTCTGTTTCCTTATAATACACATTATTTTTAGTTGAATAGTCTTGTATACAAATTGATTTCCCATCTTTATATATTTTATAAAATTTATATAGTAATACAATATCTTCATTACTAGCAAATTTTTCAATATTTGTTTCTACTACAAAACCAAGCTTTTCTCCCGCTATTAATGAGTTATTTAAACATTTAAAATTGGTTATTTCTACTTTATCAATTTCTCTCACTTTTAGTGTGATAATTCTATGGTCTTCAAAAGTTTCAGTGGAATCCATTCTTTTGCACTGAATTAAAAATTCTTTATTCCCCGACTCATTTGCTGTATATTTTAAAATATTACTTTTATCATAATCCTTAATTATATCCCATTCATTATTCTTTTTTATATAATATCTATATAAATATAAATTCTCATCATCTGTCTTTATTTCAATACAACATTTTTCTCCAACTTTTATTTCCTCTTTATCTATCCTGATATCTTTTATAAAACTTGGTTCTATTTGAGCATTGTTTTCAATTAATATTTTATTTAGAACTTCTTCATTATATTGAGTATTATCTACCGTATCTTCAACTTCCTTGATATCATTAGAAGATGATATTTCTTCATCAGCATAGCTATTTGATATTAATACTTCTTTTTCTGCTCTAGAAATTTCTTTAACTTCAAGAAACACCACATTATCTTCTATATTATTCATTGCTTCTTTAAATTCAATATTGCATAAAATAGGATCTTCTTTTTCAGACGCTAGCAAATTACTTTCTTGATCATTGCAAGCACTTCTAATTTCTTCATCATTAGTAACATCTTGAATACTAGTCTCTTTATCCACAGTATTACTCACTTCCTCTGTCACTATAGAATAGTCCTCTTTGGCTAAATAGTCTAAAGGTTTTTTTCCATCCCTCTCTCTGGCTTGTACCATAACCATATACTCCCCTTCTCTTTTAGGCTTCCATATGCAATAATTTTTTTCTGAAAATTCTTGTATAGTATTCCAAACCCCACCTTTGCCAACAATAAATTTATATTCTAAGTTTTCTATTTCCCCATCTATTTTACCAGATATATTTATCTCCGTGCCAACTTTTTGTGGTGTTTGCTTATCAAAAGCTATCTCAACATACTTTAACTGAAGTTCCTCCATAAATTCATGCTCCTCTCATACCAATTCTCAAAATGATCCTTATTATTATATTATACATTTATACCATTTTTTGTAAATAACTTCAGTTTATTTTTTATTTGATTATATCATAAATGCCTATATAAACTCATATATTAGTAAGATGATTTTTTTTAAATAAAATCTTCCAGTCATAATTAAAATCATATCCAAAATATAAGTTTACAATTTTTTATCACATAAAAATAGAAGCTCTTATCTAAGCTTCTAAAATTGTCAACAAGTTATAAGTTTTAATAAGTTTTTTTCCAGCCTAATATTATCTTCGTCAGTTCTTTTTTTGGGATTAGAGGTCTTTCCTCCACTTCTTCTTATTTTCTGTGATATATGTCTTTCTTCCAATAATCTATCTATATTTTTCTCATCATATATATATCCCTTAGGGTTTATTACTTTCGCTTTCTTAGATAGACATATTGCAGCCACACCATAGTCTTGAGAAACAATTATGTCACCTTCTTTAGTTTCATTCATTACATACATATCTACACTTTGAAATCCACTGTCAACAACTTTAACTACAGAATAATTGCTCTGTATAAAATGATGAATATCACAATAAATTATCACTGAAATATTGTGTTCTTTTGCTACTTTTTCAATAATGGAGATGCCTGGACAGGCATCTCCATCAATAATAATCTTCATAATTAAACTAAAGTCTCTTTTCTAGTTCAGCCTTCATATCTTCATATCCTGGCTTTCCTAGTAAAGCAAACATATTCTTTTTATAAGCTTCAACACCTGGTTGATTAAATGGATTTATTGCTAAAAGATATCCACTTATTCCACAAGCCTTTTCAAAGAAATAAACCATGTATCCGAAATAATATGCTGAAATTTCTGGTACACTTAATACCATATTAGGAACTCCACCGTCATTGTGAGCTAATAGTGTTCCTTCAAATGCTTTCTTATTAACGAAATCCATAGTCTTTCCAGCTAAGAAATTTAATCCATCTAAGTCATTATCAGCTTCTTCTATATTTATTTCATATTTTGGTTTTTCAATATTTACAACTGTTTCAAACATTATTCTTCTTCCATCTTGGATATATTGACCCATTGAGTGAAGATCTGTTGAAAAATCTACTGCTGCTGGGAATAATCCTTTATGATCTTTACCTTCTGATTCTCCGTATAATTGTTTCCACCATTCGTTGAAATAATGAAGTGATGGTTCGTAATTTACTAATACTTCAATTGATGCTCCTTTATTATATAAAGCATTTCTAGCTGCTGCATATTTATAAGCGTCATTTTCTTTAATTGATGGTACTGAATAAGCTGTTCTTGCATCTGCAGCACCTTTCATCATTTCATCAATATCGATTCCAGCTGCAGCTATTGGTAATAATCCAACTGCTGTTAATACTGTAAATCTTCCTCCAACATCATCTGGAACTACAAAAGTTTCATATCCTTCTGAATCAGCTAATGTCTTTAAAGCACCTCTAGCTTTATCAGTTGTTGCATATATTCTCTTTCTTGCTTCTTCTACTCCATATTTCTTTTCTAAATATGATTTTAAAATTCTAAATGCAATTGCTGGTTCTGTAGTTGTACCTGATTTTGAAATTACATTTAAACTTACATCTTTTCCTTCAATTACTTGTATAAGTTCTGCCATATATGTTGAACTTATATTATTTCCTGCAAAAAATATTTGTGGAACTTTTCTCTTATCACTTCCTAATACATTATGGAAATTATTAGTCAACATTTCAATTGCCGCTCTAGCTCCAAGATATGATCCACCTATTCCAATAACTATTAAAACATCAGAGTCTGATTTAATCTTTTCTGCTGCCTTTTTAATTCTTGCAAATTCTTCTTTATCATAATTTACAGGAAGGTCTACCCAACCTAAAAAATCATTACCTGCTCCTGTTTTATTGTGTAGATCTTCATGAACAGCTTTAACCATGCTTTCCATATTTTCAAGTTCTGCTTCTTCTAAATAAGGAGAAACTTTTGATAAGTCTAGTGATATACCTTTATTCATTCTTCTATCCTACCTCCATATATAACTAAAAATAATTTTATTATTCAATTATATCATAAATTCTCAATATCTCATCTTTGCTTTTAACTTTTTTACAAATAATATATCAAATAATAACCTTAAATTAATCTTATTTAATCTTTACTCGGTTCTATTTTTTCTAATTGTATGAATTAATATTCATCTTACCCTTATTGATATTAACTTATTTTTAACACTAGACATAAAATATTGTTTATTAAATATCAATTAATTTCAAAATTTTAAAAGAGAAAACTAAGTTTTCTCTTTATAAAATGTGAATTATATATTTTTCAATTATTAAAATCTCGATAACTTTGTTATTTTTTTAACATTATTCTGTGCTAATTGGCCAAATAATTAAACTTATTCTCTACTAATACCTTTTTTTTATTTAACCTCTTGTTTTTCCCCCAGCAATATTGTAAGTAACTCCATGAATATAACTTGCTCTATCACTAGCTAAATAGCAAACTAAGTCTGCAACTTCTGAAAGCTTTCCTGATCTTCCTAATGGAGTTGTTGAAGTTTTACTATATCCTGCTCTTAACTCTTCTACAGTAATTCCTCTCGTATAAGCTAGCGCTGTCTCATATTCTAAAGTTCTGAGTCCTGTAGCTTCTAGAATTCCTGGAGCAACTCCGACAACTCTTATGCCTAATTTTCCTAGTTCCTTTGCCCATGAGCGGGTTAAAGAATTTACTGCATTCTTACTTGCTGCATAAACACTTTGCCCCTCCGATCCTTCCAATCCACTTTCAGAAGACATATTTATAATAACTCCTTTTCCTTGACTTGCCATCTCTCTAGCAGCTACTTGAGCACATAGAAATACACCTTTTACATTTACATTCATAACTTTATCCCAAACATTTTCATCTAGCTCAAATTTTCCTTTTGGTTCTTTTTTATCGACTAATAATCTAGGAATATTAATTCCTGCATTATTTACAATTATATCAATAGTCCCAGTAATCTCTTTAGCCTTCTCAATCATTTTTTCTACACTATCTCTATCTGCAACATTAGTAACTATATATTCCATATGTCCATTATGATCATCAAATTCAGGTTTGTTTGGATTCATATCACAAACAACTACATTTGCACCATTATTTAAAAACTCTTGCGCAACTGCCTTACCAATACCAGATGCTCCCCCTGTTACAATTGCTGTTTTTCCTTCTAAATTAAGCCATGTATTTTCCATAAAAATTCCTCCTGATTATTTAACTTCATTATTTAATGCCATTTTATTATTCATTTCGACTTCATATAAATTTTAGATATAATTATGCTAATATAGATATTTCACTTCCTATTTTAAGTTTAGGAATTTCTTTTTTCTCTACACAAATTGTTCCTGCTAAAGTAGGTACTTTAGAGCCATTAAACGCAACAGTTATATGTCCTAAACTCACTAGATTCTTTTCTGCCACATCTCCAACAGCTGTTATTTCAAAAGCTATTCCATCAATCATAAATACTTGTCCAGGTTTAATTGTTTCTTTAACTTCCTTTATATTAATAGAGTAACAGTAATCTGCTAGTGTATCTGGTGCATTATCTCCAAAAAATATTATCATTCCTTCTTCTAAGAATGTTTCTGCTAAATCTCCTAAGGCTTTTACTTTATTTTCATAGATTATCTTACTACTCATAGATGCTTTCATCCCTTCAAATATATTTCTTTCTAAAATTATTATTTATTCTAAGCTACTTAGATTATCGGCAATTTAACATGGTATTACCTTGACCACATAATATCTCAAAATCTTTCTTAAAGTTCTCTACAGCTACATCCACGCAATCTTTTTTAATTAAACCTTCTATTACATCAGGTGAAATTGTAGCCGCTCCAATTCCATACTTGCATAATTCTAATACTTGTTGTGAATTCTTAAAACTAGCTGCTAATACTTCTGTTTTAAAATTATTTTTCTCAAAAATATCGTGAATGTCTTTTGCCACTTGAACACCATTTGCTCCCAAATTATCAATTCGGTTTACATATGGAGCAGCATATTGAGCACCTGCTTTTCCAGCTAGATATGCTTGCATTTGAGTATATATAGCAGTAGCAGTAACATTAATTTCTTCTTTTCTAAGAATTTTTATAGCCTTTAATCCATCTCTAGTTACAGGTATCTTCACATAAGTATTTTTACCTAGTTCTTTAATAATTTTATGTGCTTCTTTAAGCATACCTTCTGAACTTTCAGAAATCACCTGTACATGTAATTCCGAGTTTTCTCCAATAAATTCACGTATTTTTATTAATATTTCATACGGCTGTTTTCCATACTTATACAAAATACTCGGATTACTAGTTACCCCATCAATCGGGAATATGCTGAAAACATCTTTTATTTTTTCAATATTTACATCATCAATAATTAGTTTCACTATGGATAAACCTCCTTCTATTCCACTCCTTGCATCTAAATCAACAATATATTTTCCTTGGTGCAATTGAGCGATTCATAAAAACCACTCAATCGCAATTAAATAAATTTTATAGTTTATTGATACAATCCTATGCTTGCAACCCATGCAACTGCTACTCTAGGTACACCAATCATGAAACGTGAATATAATACAGATGGAACACCAACCTCTACTGTTTCTGGTTCTGCTTCAGCTAGACCTAAACCTACTGGAATAAAGTCACATGCACATTGTGTATTAATAGCGAATAATGCTGGTAATGCTAAACTTGGAGGAATAGTCCCTTTACCTATTTCAACACCAATTAAAGTACCTACGATTTGTGCTATAACTGCACCTGGTCCAAGTAATGCTGATAATAGAGGAATAGAGCATATGAATCCAAGAATCATAAGTCCAATTCCGTTTCCTGCTAATGGTACTAATATTTTAGCGAACCAATTACCAAATCCCGAACCTTGTATAATCCCTATTAGCATAGCAACAAATGCCATGAATGGTAATATTGTTGTAATCATTGATTGAACTGCATCACGACCTGCTTGGTATAGTGTATTTACAACTTTACCTGCTCCCATACCAATCTTTTGGACAATGCTAGATTTACTGTTTTCAGCCAAACTTTGTGATACTTTCTTATCCGCACTATATTTAAATTCTCTTTTTACTTCCTCAGGCGCTTTTGTGCTCTTTATAGGTTCTGCACCTGAATCAGCTAAAGAAATTTGATTTAGACCAACTGCAGATACATATATATCTTCTGTAATGAATTTTGCTAAAGGCCCACTTTTACCTACTGGCATAACATTTATTGTCGGAATTCTCTTTTGTGGGTATATTCCACAGCGAAGTGTTCCACCGCAATCAATAATAACTAAGAAGATTTGTTCCTCTGGTACAGATGTTTTAAATCCATTTACCGCTTTACATCCTGTTAAACTAACAATCTTTTCTACAATTTCAGGTTCAGCTCCACCACCTGTAATATATAATAATGTATCTTTTCCTTCTTCAGGTTTTACTGTAAGTGGACCGCCAAAACCTCCACTACCTTTTACAATTTTAATTGCATTATATTTTTCCATATGAATACCCTCCTAAACTAATTTGCCTTAAGTTGATTACTTAATTCAATACCTTGTTGTCTCATAACAATCTTTGTAGTAAAATCAGTTACCCATCCTGCAAAGAAATTCATTACTAAACCTACTAATAAATAACGAAGTCCTAAAGCTGTTGGATCAAGGCCAAGAGTTGTAATACCATTTGCAATGCCTAGGTAAATGAATATTTCACCTACATTAATGTGAGGAAAAATACCGCTGTTTGTGTGACAATGATACGATGCTGATGCATAATAGCTTGGTTTCATTCTTTCAGGAAGAAATTTTCCCATTGATAATGCCATCGGATTACCTAACATAAATGCTGATAGGAATGGCAAAACTCCATAAGCTAATATAACATTTTTAGATGCAAACTTTGCAAACCTGTCAACTTTATCTTGTCCAATAAAAGCAATTATTGAATTCATAAAAACTAAAAGTAATAATACCTTTGGGATAATTCCTGTTACCCAACTAACAAATGTATTTCCACCAACTTCAAATAAATACATAAATCCTTTTGCAAAATAAACAATTGCGTCCATATTAATATCTCCTTTCTAATTGTGAGCTTTTAATTTTTTAGCTGTAAAAATATTACCTAATCTTTGTAATGGACTTTGAGGCTCTACAACTTCGCCACCGCCCATAATAACGTTATAATTAGAAGAGGCTTCTAGTACTGCTTTGGTTAATGGTTTAGCTAAGTTCTTACAATCTGCTTCAGTTAATCTACCAACATCTTTTCCTTCAAATCCGTTTAGTTTCTTAACCCTTGCAAGTACTGTTATTCCTTGCATATAACCGCCTTCAAGTATAATTCCATTTTGATCGATAGCAAACATTGCAATACATCCAGCACGAAAACCACCTTTTACTTTACCAATGTCAACTCTTCCTCTTCTTCGCAATTTACTATAGTAAGCTGTGAAACTTTTCATTTGAGCAAATGTTAGTATATATTGGAGTATAAATGCAATTCCAAAGCATATAATCAAAAACCAAAAATTCATCATAAACCTCCCACTTATAAATCAAATATATCGTTTTCTTTTGTAAAATGTAAAATTAATTCTCTATAACTTTTTACCTTTGAAAGAGCCTCAATGGTATTCTTATCATTGGCAATAGCTATAATTTCATCATAAATTTTAACCAAGAGTGTATCATCCTTAGTTTGTTCTGGAAGTCCTACCAAAAATACTAGTTTTCTTTGATTGTTTTCTCCAGCCTTTTCTGGAATTATTCCTAGACTCACTACTATTTCATCATTTTCATAATTTATAGTATGAGGAAATGCTATAGATTCATTAAAAATCATCGTAGACTTTTCTTCTCTTTTTCTTATTCTTTCCTTAAATCCATCATCTACATAACCTTTTGAGTATAGATTATCAATCATATTATTAACATTTTCTAAATAACTCAATTGATTATCCAAGATAAAGAAGGTATCTTCATCTAAAATACTTAGTAATATAGAATCCATTCCTTGCATGGATGGCATGTCTAATTTATCTATATACTTAATACTTTTTATTCTTTTCTTCAGCGCTTCTTCATCAAATATTTTCTCTAAATATATTACAGTAGCTGTTGTCTTAAAGTTAGCTTGGACAGTGGATAGAACTAAATTATACTTATCTAATATTTCGCTAGTAACTGTGCTATCTGAATACAAATCTATAACTGTGTTTGCATCAAAGATGCCTTTTAATTGACTAGCAACCAACCTAGCTGTAACTCTTCCGGTTCCGCATATAACTGCAACTTTGTATATTTTACTTTTTTCTATTTGCTGTTCTGAAATAAAAACTCCAAAGTATGCTGCTATAAATCCAACTTCATCTTGCGTCATTTTTACATCAAGACTTTTTTCAATAACATCTCGCGCTAACTCTGCCATTTTGTACGCTACTTTATATTTTTTCCTAATCTCATCTACTATAGGATTATGAATATGGACCCCATACTTTAAACGATTTACCAAGAAGGCCATATGGTATACAAAATCTTTCAAGATATCATCTAGCGTAATATTTAAACCCATGTCATATTTAATGCGCTCTAATATATGATTTACTAAATTTGATACTTCTTCTGTAATTTCAACATGCGGTGAAATCCCTTCTATGTTAGTCGGAGTATTCATTCCTATAATCGGCAATGCTAAGAAAATTCTTTCTTTAATTGGAATACTTATAGTAAGCCTTTTTTCAACTGCATCTGATATAGTATTTACTAATGTAAATTCCCAACTTCTTAATAATTCACCATATTTCTCGCTTAATGTATTGATTGTATGTCCATTTAAAAGGCGATCTAAAGTTACAACTAGGGAATGTATGAAAGATTCAAATGTCGTTGTATCGAACTGATATTGATCTGTTATCTCTTTTACTAAATCAATAACATCTTCATCTAATTCATATTCTCCATAAATCATTTCATAAAGGTTCTCGAGTACAAGAAACCTTATATTTAATTCTGTACCTTTTAAGGCTAATCTATTATTTGTTTTGCCTATAATCTTTAAATCGTAGTTATTAAGTATCTCTCTCATTTTCTTTAAATCACTTATTACTGTCGTTCTTCCGACATTCATCTCACACGCCAGGTCATCAGTTAAATATGGCTCTTCACTATTCATAAGCTTATACAAAATAAATGCCATTCTTCTTTGAGGTGAATTAAGAAATTCCTTTTGGTTATATATATTAGTCTTGATTTCCTCAAATTTATTATTATCGATAATATAAATTTTATATATTCCTTGCTTATTATCAATTAGTGCAGATCCTTTTAATAAACCATTTAGCTCTTTTACATCATTTTTAACTGTTTTAGAACTGACCTCAAATTTTTCAGCAATGGCGTCAACAGAAATGGAATGTCTTCGTTCAATTAATTTTAGAATTCTTGTCGAACGGTTTTCAGTATAAAAATACTTCATTTTTGCCTCCTTGAAAAGAATCAATACTTATTAATTCATTTAAATTAAAATAAAATTATTACTATTAATCTTACTTTAACTTGTTGTTCTTTGATTTTAGAAGTCTTTAAAAATTATACTCATAGTATAATCTTATGACTATCTTATATTCAAAGGTTGATTTTTTCAAGCGTTTTCGATACCCCCTTTCTTTAATGTAATTATACTTTATAAAATGATAACGATTAATGCTGTCTTTTTCCTCCGCAAAGAAAATGTTTGCACAATTGTATTCAATTAGTATTAAAAGTAACTTTTTAATTAACTCTTATCTAATATGAACTATTTAAATTATCGCTATAACCATATTTATATTAAATAAAAAAGGTGTTTAACAATGATTTTTCAATCACTTATAAACACCTTTTTTTATATAACTACTTATTATATAATTTAGTTCTGCTTAACAGCATCTACAACATCTATTTCTTCTAATATAATCTAAGACCTCTTGTTTTGCTTTTTCATACCCATCGCAATATCCTTGCTTGTATCCAGCTGTCTCTCCTGCTGTTTCTCCTGCAGTATTTCCATCCTCATACCCATCACGATATCCATCTTTATAGCCATCATTATATGCATCTTCCAACGCATCAGCTAAACAGTCATTATTTACGTTAGCTCCAAGAGTTCCATTACCACAAGGATTACAATTTCTACTATCCATCTCTCCACGTTCTTCTTCACAATTACAACGTCTGCAATTTCTATTATTTCTGTTTTCCATTATTTCCTCTCCTTCGTAATCAGCATTAATTTTCGTTTAATCATTGCTAAAGCGCTTAGTTAAAGTATTACTAGGATCAAATTATTATTGATTTGCCTATAAAACTTAATAACTATCTAATAATATATTATGCTGTTGTACTTTATTTGCTATTAGTTAGAGAAAATATGTATTTACTGCTTTAAAAAGATTATTCAGAAAATCTAACGTTAGTAGTGTTGTCATTGTAAATTTCTTTCCTACCATTTTTTCACTCCTTTTCTCATTTATCACATCTTCAAAGAATCAATAAAAAAGTAGCTTAAATGTTACCTTTTTTAGATAATATCTAAGCCACTAAATTTTTTATTATATTTTCTTTAAGTGTCTAGCCACCTTATTTAATAAGCCTCAATCCTATTCCCATTCTATAGTAGCTGGTGGTTTTGAAGTTATATCATAAACAATTCTGTTTACTCCCTTAACTTCATTTACAATTCTTCTGCTTACCAAATCTAAAATTTCGTATGGAATTCTTGCCCATTCAGAAGTCATTGCATCACTTGATGTAACTGCTCTTAAAGCTATTGTATGAGAATATGTTCTTTCATCTCCCATAACTCCAACAGAACGGATATTAGGTAAACATGCAAAGTATTGCCAAATAGATTCATCAAGATTTGCATTTGCAATTTCTTCTCTGAAAATAGCATCTGCTTCTCTAACTATTTCAAGTTTTTCTTCTGTAATCTCACCTAAAACTCTAATAGCAAGACCTGGACCTGGGAAAGGCTGTCTCCAAACCAATTTATGAGGAATGCCAAGTTCCTCTCCAACTGCCCTAACTTCATCTTTAAACAATTCTCTTAATGGTTCTATAAGTTCAAATTGCATATCTTCTGGAAGTCCACCAACATTATGATGAGATTTTATAGTTGCTGATGTCTTAGTTCCACTTTCTACGATATCTGGATAAATTGTTCCTTGAACAAGATAATCAATTTGACCAAGTTTTTTAGCTTCTTCTTCAAAAACTCTTATAAATTCTTCGCCGATTATTTTTCTCTTAGTTTCTGGATCTGATACTCCTGCAAGTTTTCCAAGGAATCTATCTGAAACGTTAACTCTCTTAATGTTCATATCAAATTCCTTCTTAAATACTCTTTCAACAGTATCGCCTTCATCTTTTCTTAGTAAACCATGATCAACAAATATACAAGTTAGGTTGTGACCAATAGCCTTATGTACAATCATTGCTGCTACTGAAGAGTCAACTCCACCAGATAAAGCACATAACACTTTCTTATCTCCAACTAATTCTTTTATTTCTTTTATTTTTTCTTCTGCAAAAGATCCCATAGACCAGCTGTTTTCTAATCCACAAATATTGTGTATAAAGTTTTCTAGCATTTTTTGCCCAAATTGAGTGTGTTCAACTTCTGCATGGAATTGAACTCCATAAAGCCTTTTTTCTTCATTTTCCATAGCTGCAACAGGACAAACTTCTGTAGTTGCTATTACCTTAAATCCTTTTGGAGCTTCTTCAATATAATCAGTATGACTCATCCAAGCTATACCATCAGTTTCAATTCCTTCAAATAATTTAGATGATTTATCTATTTTTACATTTGTTTTTCCATATTCTCTTACTGGCGCTGTCGCAACTTTTCCACCTAGTAAATGCGCCATTAGTTGATCACCATAGCATATTCCAAGTACTGGCACGCCTAATTCAAATACTTCTTTTTCTACAGTTGGAGTGTCTTCTCCATAAACACTATTAGGTCCGCCTGTGAATATTATCCCCTTTGGATTTTTAGCTTTTATCTTTTCTATAGTATAGTCATATGGAATAATCTCGCAATAAACGCCACATTCTCTTACTCTTCTCGCTATTAGCTGGTTATATTGTCCACCAAAATCAACAACTAAAACTAAATCTCTTTTCATGTTCTCCTCCTAAACTCTTCTTATAAATTCTATTATCAACTAAATAAATCTTTTTATCAATAAATTGAGACAATTTTCACCGAAAATTATAAATACTAACTTAAATAATCTATATAATTATCAGTTAATCAAATAATGCACAGTTCACATAAGTGGTATATTTTATGATTGTGAACTGTGCATTTTACTATTGCCCTACACTATAATTAGGTGCTTCCTTAGTAATGTTAATATCATGTGGGTGACTTTCTCTTTGACCTGAAGCTGTCTGAACTACAAAATTAGCTGTTTCATATAAAATTTCAAAATTCTTTGCTCCTAAATATCCCATTCCCGACTTAATTCCGCCCAATAATTGGAATATAGTATCTGAGACAAAGCCTTTATAAGCTACTCTACCTTCAACACCTTCTGGTACTAATTTCTTATTTCCTTCTTGGAAATATCTGTCTTTAGATCCACATTCCATAGCAGCTAAAGATCCCATTCCTCTATAAACTTTATAACTTCTTCCTTGATATATTTCCATTTCCCCTGGTGCTTCTTCACATCCTGCAAATAATGATCCCATCATTGCTGCAGAAGCTCCTGCTGCTAGCGCTTTCACTATATCCCCTGAATACTTAAGTCCACCATCAGCAATTATAGGAACTCCATACTTCTTACCTACTTCTGCACAATCCATAACTGCAGTTAATTGAGGGACTCCAACCCCAGCTACTACTCTTGTAGTACAGATTGATCCCGGTCCAATACCAACCTTAACACAATCTGCTCCGGCCTTTATCAGATCTTCTGTTGCTTCCGCTGTAGCAACATTCCCAGCTATAACTTGAAGATCAGGATATATTTTCTTTATTTGTGAAACAGCATCTAAAACTCCTTTTGAATGTCCATGTGCTGTATCAAGAGTTATAACATCAACTTGTGCTTTAACTAGTGCATCAACTCTTTCCATCATGTTTCCAGTTACACCTACTGCTGCACCACATAATAATCTACCTTTTTTATCTTTTGCGGCATTTGGAAATTTTCTAACTTTTTCAATATCCTTCATTGTAATTAATCCCTTTAGGCGACCTTCACTATCAACTAAAGGTAACTTTTCTACTTTATGCTTTTTTAATATTTCTTTTGCTTCCTCTACAGTAGTATTTTCTGAAGCAGTTATTAAGTTATCTTTTGTCATCACTTCTGAAATTTTTCTTTGGTAATTTGTTTCAAATATTATGTCTCTGTTTGTGATTATCCCAATTAGTTTTCCATCTTGAGTTGTTATTGGAACTCCAGATATTCTATATTGTGCCATTAAGTTCTCTGCATCCTGAATAAGATGATCTTGAGATAAAAATATAGGATCTGTAATTACTCCATTTTCTTGTCTCTTAACTCTATCTACTTCTTTTGCTTGTTCTTCAATAGTCATATTTTTATGTATTATTCCGATTCCGCCTTCTCTTGCAACAGCAATTGCCATCTTCGACTCAGTTACAGTATCCATTCCTGCACTCATTAAAGGAATATTTAATTCTATAGTCTTTGTTATTTTTGTTTTTGTGCTCACTTCTCTTGGTAATATGTCCGATTTATTAGGTACCAATAATACGTCATCAAAAGTATATGCAGTCTTAATTATTTTTCCCATTATAGTTCCTCCTGTTTTTGAATTATTTATTTCATTTTTAGTATTTCATGATTTTTTACTTGCATTGCTTGTACTGTTTTTTTGTACAAAAAAAGCACATTAACCTCAAAAGTGATGTTAATATGCTAATAAATCTATAGATTTAGCCTATACTAATATCACTTATAGTCGGAAATTTACGGCTCCCGGTAGATACTCCTTGCCATATTCAAGGTATATATAAGTTTTCAAATGTGCTATATTTTAAATTAAAATTATTATAATGTATGTACAATCTAAAGTCAATAAATTTGAAGCTAAAATTGCAAATTTACTTCAATAATGTAAGTTAAATTTATTGTTATCGATATCTTTTCTATTTTTTTACATCATCTTTGGTAGATCCATTATCAATCGTCGTCGGATTTAAAATATCTGTATTTTCTGTGAAATCAAATTCTGCACCATTTACTACATCATAACAATTTTTTAAACTTGTGCTACTAGTATTTAAATTACCAAATTCAACTCCATCTAAATATTTACTAATCCCTTTGTTGCTTATAGCCGAACTTACACTAGTGCTTTCACTTAAATGAGAATCACTTTTTAAATTATATGATTCAACGGCCATTATTACTTTTCTGCACTGATCTACAACTTTAACTTTTTTCGCTTCATTTATATAGCCATTCACTTTAGGTAAAATAGCAACCGCTAAAATCCCAATAATTGCAATTACTGCAATCATTTCAATTAAAGTAAAAGCTTCTCTCTTTCTCTTCTTACACAAGCTTTTCTTTGACGTACTATCTTTGAATCTAAATTTACATTTAATGTATAAAGAAATCATTATTCATTATCCATCTCCTATTAATGTTTTTATTTAAATTATGTCTAATGGGCAATCTTTTATACAATAAATGGAAAACTTTCTCTAATAGTTTCTAATATTGACTTCTAATATATAAATTTCATATAAAGTTACATTGCTATGATTTCCATAAGCTTAAATATATAAAATACTTTTTAAAATTACATAGATATGTTAACGGCTATTAAGCACTTTATTTTTTAATACTAAAAAGCAAAATAGAGAAAGTACCTATGAGCACTTTCTCTATTTATTAAATTAAATATTTATAATTCTTTAATTTATATATTTTAGTACATTCCGTCCATTCCCATTCCTGGAGCACCTGGCATTGGTGTTTCCTTTGCTGGAATATCAGCAACTGCTGCTTCTGTTGTTAAGAATGTTGAAGCAACTGAAGCTGCATTTTGAAGTGCAGATCTAGTAACCTTAGTTGGGTCTACTATTCCACCTTTTATCATATTGATATATTCTCCATGTAATGCATCATATCCTATTCCTGGTTCACTATTCTTAACTTTTTCAATTATTACTGAACCTTCTACACCTGCATTAGTAGCTATTTGTCTTACTGGTTCTTCTAATGATTTAACTATTATATTGATACCAATTTGTGTATCAGCAACATCTGAAGTTAATTTTGCAACTTCGTTTATTACATTAACATAAGCAGTTCCACCACCAGCTACTATTCCTTCTTCAACAGCAGCCTTTGTTGCAGCTAATGCGTCTTCTATTCTAAGTTTCTTTTCTTTTAATTCTGTTTCAGTTGCTGCACCAACTTTAATTACTGCAACACCTCCAGCTAATTTAGCTAATCTTTCTTGTAGTTTTTCTTTATCAAATTCTGAAGAAGTTTCTTCTATTTGAGCTTTAATTTGGTTAATTCTTTCTTTTATTGCATTAGAATCACCTTTACCATTAACTATAACAGTGTTTTCTTTATTTACTTTAACACTATCAGCTGTACCTAGCATATCAATAGTAACTTCTTTTAATTCTCTTCCTAATTCTTCAGCGATTACTGTTCCACCAGTTAATGTTGCAATATCTTGTAACATTTCTTTTCTTCTATCTCCAAATCCTGGTGCTTTAACAGCTACGCAAGTAAATGTTCCTCTTAATTTATTAACTACTAATGTAGCCATTGCTTCTCCTTCAATGTCTTCAGCAATGATTAATAACTTTTTACCAGATTGAACTATTTGTTCAAGCACTGGTAATATCTCTTGTATGTTAGAAATTTTCTTATCAGTTATTAATATATATGGATTTTCTAAAACAGCTTCCATTTTTTCAGTATCTGTAGCCATGTAAGGTGATACGTATCCTCTATCGAATTGCATACCTTCTACAACATCTAATTCTGTTCCCATTGATTTAGATTCTTCTATAGTAATAACGCCTTCGTTACCAACCTTCTCCATAGCATCTGCTATTAACTTACCAACTTCTTCATCAGCAGCTGAGATTGCAGCAACTCTAGCTATATCTTCTTTTCCATCTACTTGCTTAGAAATCTTTTGGATTTCTTCAACAGCTTTATCTACAGCCATTTTAATACCTGTTCTAATTAGTATTGGATTAGCTCCAGCTGTAACATTCTTTAGACCTTCTCTAATTATTGCTTGAGCAAGTAATGTTGCAGTTGTAGTTCCATCTCCTGCTACATCATTAGTCTTTGTTGCAACTTCTTTAACTAATTGAGCCCCCATGTTTTCATATGGATCTTCTAATTCTATTTCTCTTGCAATTGAAACACCGTCATTTGTAATTAATGGTGCACCAAATTTTTTATCTAAAACAACATTTCTTCCCTTAGGTCCTAAAGTCACTTTAACTGTATCTGCTAATTTATCCACACCTATTTGCATAGATCTTCTTGCATCTTCTCCAAATTTTAACATCTTAGCCATTTATATCACACGCTCCTTATATATGTTATTTATTATCGTTTCTAATTGAATTTCTTTTTTATATTTAAATATCGATTTATGAACATTTTAACTATTCAACTATTGCTAGAATATCATCTTGCTTTAATATAGTATATTCTTCGCCATCAACCTTTACTTCTGTTCCAGCATATTTTGAATATAATACTTTATCTCCAACTTTTACTTCCATAGCTACTCTATTTCCGTCTACAACAGCTCCAGGTCCTACTGCAACCACTTCTGCTTCTTGTGGTCTTTCCTTTGCAGTACCAGTTAAGACTATTCCACTCTTAGTCTTTTCTTCTGCCTCTAATTTTTTAATTACTACTCTTTCACCAAGTGGTTTAATGTTCATGAAAAAACCCTCCTTAAAATATATATTATCATTTCAGTTTATTTTCTGTTAGCACTCATCATTGTCGAGTGCTAACATAATTATAATATCCTTTATATCCATATAATTCAAACATTACTTCTAATATTATATCCCATTTTTCAGCGAATATTACTCCTTATCTCAAAATATATCGCATTTACTTAAATTTTCTCCATATTATTATTAATATTATGAATTTTTAAAATAATAAAAAACTCTAACCAAATAAACATATTACTGATTAGAGTTTTTATGACATTATATAGAGAATAAAGCTATTAAATTTCATAAATAATTTTAAATTCTAAAGATCTCATTGCCTAGAGCACTTATATAATAATAGAATTTTTAATTACTTAATTATATTTCAAAATCAATATTCATATTATCTTTCTAAGTTTATTTCATTGTATTCGCCTAATGTCGTATTAGCTAATACACTCTTAGTACTTGTTTGCTGATTTAATTTTGTAAATGGCGCTTTAGCTTTCATTACTGATACAATTTTAGCTGCCCCATTTATACAGCCACCTTCGCACATCATTCCTTCAATAAAGTTTCCTTGTAACTTTCCAACCTTAGCCATTGTCATAGTCTTTTTAATTTCTGCTCCACCTGAGATCTTTACTGGCTTAAAGTCAATATTAACACCTTTTTCTTGTACATAATTCTCTATAGCAGCAGTTAATCCACCACCTACAGCAAAATTTCTACCAAATATTGAAGCTCCATCAACTACTATATCTTCGCAAGTTGTAGGATCAACTCCAAATGCATCAAATAAGGCTACTAATTCTTCAAAAGTTAATGCATAATCTATAGCATCTTTTATTGATTCTATTAGAACTTCACTTTTTTTAGCTGTACAAGGCCCTATAAATATCACTTTTGCATCTTTATCTTTAGATTTTATATATCTACCCGTTGCTACCATAGGTGAAACTGTCCCTGAAATTTTATTAGCTTGATCTGGCATCATTTTTTCAATATAGCTTAGGAATCCTGGACAACATGAATTTGTCATGTAGCTATCCCCATTTTCCATTCTCTCTACAAACTCATTACTTTCATGTACAGTAACTGCATCTGCTCCACACGCAGCTTCTACCATATCTTCAAAGCCTAATGCCTTAATTGCATTCTTAACTTGTCCATAAGTTGTTTTAGGCCCAAATTGCCCTGTTATTGCTGGTGCAACTACAGCATAAATTTTTTCTTCTTTATCCATCAATCTATTAATAACTTTAACTAATGAGCTTTTATCTTCTATAGCTCCAAATGGACATGCTGACATGCATGCACCACAGTTTACACATTTACTTTCTGTAATTTCAGCACTCAAATCTTCTGCATTATAGCTTAATGCACCTGTTGGACATGACTTCTTACAAGGTCTCATATCTTCTGCAACAGCATCATATGGACATGCTTTTTTACACATTCCACATTCCTTACATTTATCTGGATCTATATAAGCTCTTCCATCAACATATGTAATTGCTCCAAAATTACATGCACTTTGACACTTATGAGCTATACAATTTCTACATGCATCAGTAACTTGAAACTTCTTTGTTGGGCATCTATCACATGCTTCTTTTATAACATATAATATTTGTTTTTCTTCTTCTATATCAACTAAATCTTGTCCATGTTTGCCTGTTGGTTTAAATCCTGCTGCAAGTTTTGCTCTCTCTAATACTACATTTCTTTCTCGTTCAACTGAATCTCTATACTTAGGTTCTTCTCCTACAATCATAGCATAAGGAATTTTTTCTATTTCCTCTTTACTAATATTATTTTCTTTTGCTAATACAGCAACTCTAGTAAGAACCTCGTGCTTTAAAGCTAGAAGTTGATTCTCAAACTGAAACATTACACACACTCTCCCATGAATAATTTTTATCTTACATTTATAATACAAAATAATTATAGCATACTCTTGTTAAAATTATAACAAATATTATATAATTTAAATTTTCTAAATTTTCTTAATATACGTTCTATTTTCATATGTATATAGTGGTATTTCTCAGCTACTTTAGTTAAAGTTTTTTCTTGTATTTCCACTTCTTTTCAGATCTGTTTATTTGCCATTATATTAGTTATATCAAGGGATTTATATGACATTTATATTATTACATCAATGATAAATTATTAACATTATTGAACATATTATTCTAATATTTCTTGACGAAATAAAAGTCTAGGAAATAAAATCCTAGACTTTTCATTCTATAATAAATTTTTTTATTCTATTCTATACATTTATTTTATTCTCTCTCGCATAATAGAATAAATATTGCTGCGCAAAACCTGCTAATTTACCAAACTTGTTCCTTCCAAAAATTCTAATTTTATTTAGAGACGCATCCTCTGCCCCATAAAAATGAATCATCGCACGTTTAACCCATACATCTACTGGGAATGCTGAAGTCTTTTCCATTGAAAATAACATTATGCAGTCAGCTACCTTTGAACCTACACCTTTGAATTCTTGAAGTGCATTGTGACAGTCATCATCATCTAAATTTTTAATATAATCTAGATCATACTTTATATATTCATTTGTATCATTTGCTTTCAGGTCCTCTTTTGCTGTTTTAGAATTATATACATTTTTTATTGTATCAAAAATATATTTACTTCTGAAAGATGCTCCTGTCTCCTGTATTTCTTCTAATGTAGCATCTTTTATTTCATCTATATTAGGAAACGCATAGTAAGTTTTATTCTTATAAATAATTTCTTTTCCCCATTTATTAGATATTTTATTTACAGTCTTCTTTATTGACGGTATATTATTTCTCGCTGAAATAATAAAGCTAAGCAACATTTCAAATGGATCTTGATTCAAAACTCTAACACCATATCCAAATTCAATACTTTGTTTAAGTAAAACATCTTTTGAAAGTTCATCTTTTATAACTGAATAATCTCTATCTAAATCAAAATACTTAAGCCAAATATTTTGAAAATCTTCCTTTGTAGAATTATAAATTATTACATCATTTCCGTCTTCTTTAACTTCAATTAATCTTCCAAATGCAATTACAATAAAATTATTTTCTGCTATCTCTTCAAACCTAAAAATTTGCCCACACTCAAATATATGTTTTAATTTAAAATTGCTTAATTTTTTTATTATTAAATAATTATCATAAAATTCTACAGATTTATAATCCATTTTATTATCCGTCTCCCTTACAGTACAAAATTATTTAGTTTTTATCATCTTATAGTCTAGTATGGATATTGATGAATCCTATTCTCAGATTATGAATATTCAAATTATATGTTTATCTCTTTAGTGAAATCATTAATAAACATAATATCATATTAACTTTAGTTTAAACTTATTTCATTCATATATTCTTCTTTAAATAATATATTCTACACTAAGGTTTTTTTCTAAAGATTATGTCACAGTTTATATTGCCCATTTTCTGATGTATGCCACCTATATTATATCTTTTAACTATTTATTTTTTTAATATCCAATATTTCAATTAAATTATGCAATTAATCTTAAGAAAATAGTTATTATTTAATATATTATATCACTTACTTAACAGTAATAAAATGTTTTGTTGAATTTTACAATATTATTTAGTTTAAAATTATTTATGTAATCTAGTAGTTATTTATATATTTCCCTAAAAATAAAAAAACCCAAGCATAAACTTGAGTTTTTCCATATATTCATGATATTATTTAGAATAATCATAGAATCCTTTTCCTGATTTTCTTCCAAGCCATCCAGCTCTAACATATTTTCTTAATATGCTACTAGCTCTGTACTTGTTATCACCTGTTTCAGTGAATAAAACATCCATGATAGCTAAGCAAACGTCTAATCCAATAAGATCTCCTAAAGCTAAAGGTCCCATTGGGTGGTTAGCACCATATTTCATAGCTGTATCAATATCTTCAACTGAAGCTATTCCTTCTTGTAGTATAAATGAAGCTTCGTTAATCATTGGGATTAATATTCTGTTTACAACGAATCCTGGAGCTTCTGCAACTTCTACTGGTTCTTTTCCAATAGCAACTGATAATTCCTTAACAGCATCAAAAGTTTCTTGAGAAGTAGCTATTCCTTTAATAATTTCAACAAGCTTCATTACTGGAGCTGGATTAAAGAAATGCATTCCGATAACTTTATCAGGTCTCTTTGTAGCTGAAGCAACTTCAGTAATTGATAAAGATGAAGTGTTTGAAGCTAAAATCGCTTCTGGCTTACAAATTCCATCTAATTCAGCAAAGATTTCCTTCTTAATTTTCATGTTTTCGATTGCAGCTTCAACTACTAAATCACAGTCAGCAGCTAATTTCATATCAGTTGTTCCTGAAATTCTTGAAAGTATAGCTTCTTTATCTTCTTCAGACATTTTTCCTTTAGCAACTTGCTTTTCTAATCCTTTAGTGATTCCAGCTATTCCTCTGTCAACAAATTCTTCCTTTATGTCTCTTACAATTACTTCACAACCTTTTTGAGCGAATGCTTGAACGATACCAGCACCCATAGTTCCTGCTCCAAGTACAAAAATCTTTTTCATGAATTATTCCTCCTCTAAATCTTTTCATTATAGATATCCTTAGCTAAAATATATATTTTAACTAAGGATTAACTTCATAATTATCTAATTGTTACTTATTGAATAATATTGTTAATTAATTATCTTTAATGTTACATTATTAACTTTCAATAGTACAATCTAACAAAAATATATCTAAATTAACCGAATAATTATTCAGCGCTCTTTATTTCTTTAACTTGAGCTATTAATTCTGGTACTACTTTAGTAAGATCACCAACTATTGCATAGTCAGCAATTTTCATTATTGGAGCTGAATCATCTTTATTTACAGCAA